>JBPCNQ010000094.1:0-4481 GCA_051001095.1 Thermoleophilaceae bacterium | reverse complement strand
CCACGCGCTTGGTGAAGTCCATCACGTTGGTCTCGAACATCAGCTCGTCGTTGGGCTCGGGCTCGATCAGGATGATGTCCACCCCGGGGTACTTCTCCTTCCAGTGACCAACCGCCTCGTGCAGGCGCTGATGGGCCAGCAGCTTGAACGTCTGGTAGCCGATCTCGGGGAAGCCCATGTCGGCCACCCGGCGCACGCGGCTGCCGAGCAGGGTGGGGATCACCTTCTGGAAGTCGTTGACGTAGGGAACCAACGGGTTGACGACGACCACGAACTTCGCGCCACGCTCCACGGCGATATCGACGTTGGTGGTGGAGCGGATGCCGCCGTCCACGAGTTGGCGACCCTTGATCTCGACCGGCTTGTAGACCATCGGCAGGGCCGTCGAGGCGGCGACCGAGCGGGCGATCGGCACGTCGTCCCACCCCTCGCCCCCGAGCACGATCCGCTCGCAGGTGTCCAGGTCGGTGGCCGGCAGGTACAGCTCGTTCTCCAGCAGCCGGAAGTCGTCGGTGCGATCGGGGTCGTCGAGGACGGTCTCCAGATACTGCTGGATGGCGCGCGAGTCGTAGAGGCCGGAGGGCAGCGCCTCGGCCAGCTGGACGCCGAGGTCCATGAGGGCCACGCGGCCGCCCTGCCCGACCACGGTGCGCGCCAGGCCGAGCATCCTCAACGGAAGCAGTGCGGCGCTGCGCGCGAAGTCGGAGTAGTTGGGCCGCATCAGCGATCCCCGGCCCAGGTCCTTGAAGGGGGTGGGCACCTGCTGGTCGACCACCCGCATCATCTACTCGGGGGTCACCCCGTTGGCCACCATGGAGCCGATGAACGACCCTGCGCTCGTGCCCACGTAGATGTCGAACTCGTTGACCGTGCGGTTCACGGCCAGCAGATCGAGGGCACGCAGCGCTCCGATCTCATACACGCCGCCGGTGAAGCCACCTCCGCCCAGCACCAGCGCCGTGCGCGAGCCCGGGCGGGCCCGCCCGCCTCCCTTGGGCGCCGGCTTGCGCCCCTTGGCCGGCGGCGTCTGGATCTCTACGACCTCACCCATCCGGTCATTATCGGCAGTTAGGAGCCAAGGCGCCACCAGGCCCACCGCTCCGCTCTGCCAGGTAGCGTGTTGTCGCTCCTGATGGTCTCCCTGGGCCGTACCTTCATCTTGGCCTGCGTGCTCGCGCTGGCGCTCTTGATCCTCCCGGCCTTTGCCTCTGCGGCGAGCCTCTCGAGCCGCCTCGCGGCGTCCATGCGCCCGGCCGGGAGGTCCTCGGGCGCCTACGTGGTCA
Source organism: Thermoleophilaceae bacterium (assembly GCA_051001095.1). Lineage (GTDB taxonomy): Bacteria > Actinomycetota > Thermoleophilia > Solirubrobacterales > Thermoleophilaceae > JAAYBF01. The sequence goes on along the minus strand of JBPCNQ010000094.1, from coordinate 3,198 downwards.
ACGCCACCACGGGCAAGCCGGTGTTCCGCTACCGCCACATGACCCCCCGCGTGCTGGCCTCGAACACCAAGCTGTTCACCACATCCGCCGCGCTCGCGCGCTACGGCGTGAGCGCCCGGCTGGCCACCGAGATCCGTGGCACGGGCACCCTGGACAACGAGGGCACCTACAGCGGCAGCCTGTACGTGGTAGGGGGCGGGGACCCGTCCTTTGGGTCCCGCGGCTTCGCTGGGCGCGCCTACGGCACGGGTGGGAGCGTCGAGACGCTGGCCTCTCGCCTGAAGGCGATCGGCGTGCGCAACGTGACCGGCCGCGTCTACGGCGACGAGTCCAGGTTCGACTCGCTGCGCGGCGGGCCTGACTCGCGCTACCGCATATCGCCTTACGTCGGGCCGCTCAGCGGGCTGGCCTACAACCGGGGCCTGGCCAACGAGAACGGGCGCGGCTATCAGGCCAACCCTCCCGCCTTTGCGGCCGCGCGCCTCGATGCGGCGCTGTCTCGTGCCGGCGTATCGGTGAAGGGTGCTCCGCGCAGCGCCCGGACGCCCAGGGGGGCCACACCGCTTGTGAAGACCGAGTCACCGACCATGGCCAAGCTGGTCCGCCTGACCAACAAGCCCTCGGACAACTTCTTCGCCGAGATGCTGGTCAAGGATCTCGCCCTGCAGGCCCACGGCAAGGGCACCACGCGGGGCGGCACGCGGCTGGCCGCCGCCTTCGCCAGGCGTCTGGGCGGCGGACCCAGGAGCCTGGCCGACGGATCGGGCCTTTCGCGGGGGAACCGGGCATCGCCCTACCGTGTCGCCCGCCTGCTGCGGGCCATGCGCGGCCGCGACGAGTTCCCCGCCTTCTTCGACTCGCTGTCGATCGCCGGACGCGACGGCACGCTGGGCCCGCGCCTGCGCGGTGGGGCGGCGCGCGGGCGCTGCCGCGGCAAGACCGGAACGCTCAGTGGCGTGTCCGCTGTGTCTGGCTACTGCACCGCCCTGTCGGGCGACGTCTACGTGTTCTCGATCCTGATGAACGGCGTCAACCCCTCCGGCGCCCGGTCGCTGCAGGACCGGATGCTGCAGGCGATCGCGGGCGTGGGCTGAGGTCGCCGGTGCGGTGATCAGCCCGAGGAGAACCGGGTCCGGTGCTCGGACCGCGCTCCTCTGGTCCAACTAACCCTTCTTCAGCAGGGCCAGCAGCCCGTCCTCGTCCAGCACCTCGGTCCCCGTCCTCTCGGCCTCGGCCATCTTCGTGCCGGGGTCGGCGCCCGCCACCAGATAGTTGGTCTTCTTCGACACCGACCCCGTGACCTTGCCCCCGGCTGTCTCGATGCGCTGCGTGGCGTCCTCCCGGGTCAGATTGGGCAGCGTGCCGGTCAGAACCAGGGTCTTGTCCTTGAGCGGGCCGGCGGCCTCACGCGGGTCGGGGCCTTCCTCTTCCAGCTGAAGCCCATGTCCGCGCAAGCGATCGATCACCTCACGGGTGCTCTCCTCCGAGAGGGTCTCGGCGATCTGCCGGGCCAGGATCGGGCCGATCCCCGCTACCTCGGCAATCTCCTCGGGGCTCGCCTCCAGCAGCCGGTCCACCGTGCGGAAGTGGCGCGTCAGCGCGCGCGCGTTGGTAAAGCCGATGCCGGGGATGCCCAGCCCGAAGACCACCCGCGAGAAGGGCCGCTGCTTGGACTCCCCGATGCCGCGGATCAGGTTGTCGGCCGACAGCTGACCGAAGCCCTCCTGCTGGGTGAGCTGGTCCACTCGCAGGTCGTAGATACCGGCGATGCCGTCGATGATCCCGTCGCGGAGAAGCTGGTAGACCCGCTCCTCGCCCAGGCCCTCGATGTCCATCGCCCCACGGCTGACGAACTGCTTGACGGCCTGGAAGAGCTGGCCGGGGCAGCCGGTGCGGTTGGGGCAGATCGTCCACACCCCACCATCGGGCCTGACCGTCTCTGTGCCGCAGGCGGGGCAGCGCTCCGGCGGTCGCGGAACCGGGCAGCGGTCCTCGCGCTCCTGGGCCTTCGCGGTCGGGGAGACCACGCGGGGGATCACATCGCCCGCGCGCGTGACGATCACCTCGTCGCCGTCGCGCACGTCCTTGCGAACGATGTCCTCCTCGTTGTGCAGCGTCGCCAGCTTCACCGTGACCCCCGAGACCTGCACCGGCTGGAGCTGGGCGAAGGGCACCATGTGCCCTGTCCGGCCCACGTTCCACATCACCTTCACGAGCACGGTCGTGGCGGTCATCGGCGGGAACTTCCAGGCGATCGCGCCGCGCGGCTCGCGCCCGACCACGCCCAGCCGGCGCTGCAGGGCGAGGTCGTCGACCTTGACCACCACGCCGTCGATCTCGTAGTCGAGCGATTCGCGCCGCTCCTCCCAGCCGCGGCACGCCTTCACCACCGCATCGAGGTCGTCGTGGAGCTCGATGTCGCCGTTGACCTTGAAGCCGTGCTCGGACAGCCACCGAAGCGACTCGTAGTGGGTCTCGAACCCGAGCCCCTCGAGCGCGCCGATCGCATAGCTCCACATCGAGAGCGGGCGGGCGGCCGCCAGGGCGGGATCGAGCTGTCGGATCGAGCCGGCCGCCGTGTTGCGGGGATTGGCGTAGGTCGGCTCACCTGCGGCGGCGCGTGACTCGTTGAGCTCTGCGAAGGCCCGGCGGGGGATGTATGCCTCGCCCCGTACCTCCAGCAGCGCCGGTGCGTCCTCCACCCGCAATGGGATCGCCTTGACCGTGCGCAGGTTCTGGGTCACGTCCTCGCCGATCTCCCCGTCGCCGCGGGTGGCCCCGCGTATCAGCACGCCGTCCTCGTAGAGCAGGGAGATGGCCAGCCCGTCGACCTTCGGCTCGGTGACGAAGCGGATCTCGGCCTCCTCCACCCCCTCGCGCCTGAGGTAGCGCTCCGAGCGCTCCAGCCACGCCCGCAGCTCCTCCTCGTTGCGGGCGTTGGCCAGCGACAGCATGGGCCGGCGGTGGCGGGCCGGCTCGAAGCGCTCCAGCACCGCGCCCCCCACCCGCCGGGTGGGCGAGTCGGGCGTGCAGAGGTCGGGTTTGGCCTCCTCCAGCTCGCGGAGCTCGTTGAGCAGTGCGTCGTAGCCGGCGTCCGAGATCTCCGGGTCGTCGAGGACGTAGTAGCGGTGGTTGTGGTTGTCGAGCTGGCTCCGCAACTCGGCGATACGGGCGGGGACGTCCCCATCGCCTGCCCCG
>JBPCNQ010000093.1:0-3486 GCA_051001095.1 Thermoleophilaceae bacterium | reverse complement strand
CGGCGGCGCCTCCGGCGCGCGGGCTCCGGCCGGCGCCGCTCCCGGCGGCCGGGACCGGGCGCGCGCGATCTTCCTGGACCGCTTCCTGGAGAACGCGATCGAGGTCGACGTGGACGCCCTCTGCGACGGCGGGTCGGTGCGGATCGGGGCGATCATGCAGCACGTCGAGGAGGCCGGGGTGCACTCCGGGGACTCGGCCTGCGTGATCCCGGCCATGTCGCTGGGCCCCGACATGCTGGGCCAGGTGCAGGAGGCCACCGAGCGGATCGCGCTGCGGTTGGGCGTGGTGGGGCTGATCAACATCCAGTTCGCCGTCTACGGCGACGACGAGCTGTACGTGATAGAGGCCAACCCGCGCGCGTCGCGCACCGTGCCCTTCGTCTCCAAGGCGATCGGCGTGCCGCTGGCCAAGGTGGCCTGCCGGCTGATGCTGGGCGAGCGCCTGGACGACATGGACCTGCCGCTGCCGGCGCAGCCCGGCCACGTGTCGGTCAAGGAGGCGGTGCTGCCCTTCGGGCGCTTCCCGCGCGCCGACTCGCTGCTGGGCCCGGAGATGAAGTCCACCGGCGAGGTGATGGGCGTGGCCCACGACTACCCGACCGCCTTCGGCAAGGCCCAGGCCGCGGCCGGGGCCACCCTGCCTCGCACCGGAACGGTCTTCATCAGCGTGACCGACGGCGACAAGCCCACCGCCACGCAGCTGGCCGCCTCCCTGCACGACCTCGGCTTCACGATCATGGCCAACGGGGGCACGGCGCAGGCGATCCGGCGCATGGGCGTGCCGGTCCAGCGCATCCAGAAGCTCAGCGAGGGCTCGCCCAACGTGGTCGAGCGCATAGACGCCGGCGGCGTGGACCTGGTGGTCAACACCCCGACGGGGTCGGGCGCCCGCGCCGACGGCTACGAGATCCGCCGCGCCGCCGTCGCGCGCGGCGTGCCCTGCATCACCACGATGAGCGGCGCCAGTGCGGCCCAGCGGGCGATCCGCGCCCGCCGCGGGGGGGACCCGCAGGTCGCCTCTTTGCAGGAGCTGCACGCCGGTACCCCCTCGGGCCGTCCCGCCCACGGCGTCGGAGCTAAGTGAGCGTCTCGGCGGCCGAGCCCCACCGCACGCAAGCCTTGCCCGAGCGGCGGGTGGCCGAGGTCCACGGCGTCCGGCGCCTGGGCGCCTATGACCTGATCACCGCCCGCGACCCCGTCGACGCGCCCGGCCCGCGGCCGGGCCAGTTCTACATGCTGGCCACCGGCGATCGGTGGGGCGCAGGGGCGGGCGAGCGGCCGTTTTTGCCGCGCGCCTTCTCGCACGCCACCGCCCGCCCCCACCCCGGCGGCGGAGCCGAGCTGGAGTTCCTGCTCGAGGACGTCGGCCCCGGCACCCACCGCCTGGGCGAGTTGGTGGCGGGCGACGCGCTGATGCTGCTGGGGCCGCTGGGCGCCGGCTTCCGGCCTCCGGTGCCCGACACCCGCGCCCTGCTCGTGGGCGGGGGGATCGGCGTGGCGCCGCTGCTCTGCCTGCACCGGGAGCTGGGCGGAGGCGATCAGGTCCTGCTGGGCTTTCGGTCCGCCGCGCACGCCGCCGCGGCCGAGCTGTTCGGGGGCGGCGCCCAGGTGGTCACCGAGGACGGATCGGCTGGGACGCAGGGGCTGGTCACCGAGCCGCTGGCCGCGGAGCTTGACGGCGATCACGCCGCCACGGTGTTCGCCTGTGGCCCGCCGGCCATGCTCGAGGCCGTCCGGGCGCTGTGCGCGCAGCGGGGGGTGGACTGCCAGCTGGCCCTGGAGTCGGGCATGGCCTGCGGATTCGGGGCGTGCTTCGGATGCGTGGTGGAGACCCTGGACGGCTACCAGCGGGTTTGCGTGGAGGGGCCGGTGTTCGCCGGCTCGCAGCTGGCGCGGGTGACCTGATGGAGCTCTGCGGCGTCGAGCTTGGCGGCCCCGTCCTCAACGCCTCCGGCACCTTCGACGCCATTGCCGCCCGGCGCGCGTTCGGCGACGCACTGCTCGAGCGCTTCCCCTTCGACGCCTTCGTCTCCAAGACGGTCACGCTGGCCGCGCGGCAGGGCAATCCGCCGCCTCGGCTGTGGGAGGCCCCCACGGGGATGATCAACTCGATCGGCCTGCCCAACAAGGGGATGGACGGCTTCCTGGCCCACGACCTCCCCGAGCTGGCGCAGCTTCCGGTGCCGCTGGTCGTCTCGGTCATGGGCTTCACCCACGACGAGCTCGCCGCTTTGGTGGAAGGGGTGGGAGCCCGCGAGGAGGTCGCGATGCTGGAGCTCAACGTCTCCTGTCCCAACGTCGAGACCGGTGTGCTCGTGGGCGCCGACCCGGTGGAGACCGCCGCGGCGGTGGGGGCCGTTCGCGGCCGCACGGCCAAGCCGCTGGTGGTCAAGCTCAGCCCCAGCTCGCTCGACCCGGCCGCCGTGGCCGTGGCCGCCCAGGAGGCCGGCGCCGACGCCGTGTCGCTCATCAACACGCTCAAGGGCGTGGCGCTGCATCCCCAGACCAGGAAGCCCTGGCTCGGGGGCCAGACCGGCGGCGTGTCGGGGCCGGCCGTCCGGGCCGTGGCCCTGGAGCAGGTCACCGCCGTCGCGAAGAGGGTCACCGTCCCCATAGTGGGTATGGGGGGCATCGCTTCGGGGCAGGATGCCGCCGACTTCATGGCGGCGGGCGCCGGCGCGGTGGCGATCGGTACGGAGAGCTTCCGCGACCCCGCCGCCGGACGCCGGGTCGCCGCCGAGCTCGCCGCTCTGGCCGCTACGGGGCGCGTCGGGGCGCCGGAGGCTCTCCGCTGACCGATCGAGGGCCGCTGCGTGTCCCCGCAAACAGCGAGGAAGTGGCCGTAAAAAGCCTGCAAACCGTCATCGAAGGTCAACCCGCCTGGACCTCAGGTCGAGGTCCAGGTGAATTGGGCAGGAAAACCCCGGGTGCCCGTCGACGGACCCAAATCCCTGTGTATGATCGCCGCCTCGATGCCGGTCGCGAACGAAACGTCTGCCAAGGGTTCCTCCGCCGCCGGTCTCACCCCGGAGCGGTCGCTCACACAACGCATGGATGCCCTTCACCGCGCCAACGAGATCAGGACCCGCCGCGCGACGCTCAAGCGGGACCTCAAGGCCGGCCGCGTGAAGATCCACGGCATGCTCCTGAACCCCCCGGAGTACCTGCAGACGGCCAAGGTGTTCGACCTGCTGCTGGCCGTCCCCAAGTACGGCCGCGTGAAGGTGAACCGCATCCTCACGCAATGCCGGATCTCGCCGAGCAAGACGATCGGCGGGCTGTCCGAGCGCCAGCGCAACGAGCTCGTCTCCTACCTGCGCCGATAGCCGCCGCGGCCGCACAGACCCCGGTCCTGGTGATCACGGGCCCGTCCGGGGTCGGCAAGGGCACCCTGATCCGGCTGCTGCTCGAGCGCTGCCCGGGCCTGCAGCTGTCGGTGTCGGCCACCACACGCCCGCCGCGGGAGGGAGAGGTCAACGGGCGCGA
>JBPCNQ010000092.1:0-3066 GCA_051001095.1 Thermoleophilaceae bacterium | reverse complement strand
CCACCGGCACGCGGGTTCAGAACAGAGACCCTTGGCGCGCTGGCGGCGGCTCGTGCGGCGCCGGGCTCTCCGCGGGGGCGGCGGGGCGCAGAAAGCGCCGGCCGTGGCCACGGGTGAGCTTGGCCAGCCGCTCCCGCTCGGCCCGTGGCGCGTAGGCGCCGCGGGCGTACAGGCGGTCGTAGAGCGGCAGCAGGTCGGGGCGCTGCGATCGCAGCCAGTCGAGGAAGATCCCTCGTACCTCGCCAAGCAGGTGCAGCGCGATGCCCCCGACGCTGACCGCACCCGCCTCCTCGGCCAGCTCGAGGATGCGCTCGACCTGCTCGGGCGAGTCGTTGATGCCGGGCATCAGCGGCGCGATCAGGATCCCGCACGGGATCCCGGCGCGGTTGAGCTCGGCCACCGCCTCCATCCGCGCCCGTGGGTGGGGAGTGTGCGGCTCGGTCGACCGCCACGCCTTCTCCTCGAACGTCGGAATGGACAGGTTGGCGCTGATCTCGGGCACCCGCTTCATCAGCTCGAGGTCGCGCAGGAGCAGCGGCGACTTGGTCAGCACCGAAGCCGGCGTGTCGTAGTCGGCCAGCGCGCGCCAGATGTCGGGCATGAGCCTGTAGCGACCCTCGACCCACTGGTACGGGTCGGTGTTGGTGCCCATGGCGACGTGCTCGCGCTTCCACGAAGGGCGGGCCAGCTCGCTGCGCAGCACCTCGGGCACGTTGACCTTGACGACGATCTGCTTCTCGAAGTCACGGCCGGCGTCGAAGCCGAGGTACGTGTGGGTGGGGCGGGCGAAGCAGTAGATACAGGAATGGCTGCATCCTCTGTACGGGTTGATGGTCCACCGAAAAGGCATGCGGGAGGCCTTGGGCACTCGGTTCAGCGCCGACTTGGACCGGACCTCGTAGAAGTTCGTCTCGAGCGCCTCGGGTGCGTCGAACGTGCGGACGGCGGCCGGCTCGCGGTAGCCAGGCAGCGTCTTCGACTCCTCGGCCTCGACCCTCAGCTCGTCCCAGCGCATACGAACGCATGTTCGCAGACGCGGAGGCGGAAGCGCCGCGGGCTACTCCCCGACCACCGTCGCCACCAGCCGCCGCGACCCCCCGCTGTCGCGGTGCTCGCACAGGTAGATCCCCTGCCACGTCCCCAGGGCGAGCCGGCCGCAGGAGACCGGCAGGGTCAACGAGGGCCCCATCAGCGACGCCTTGATGTGGGCCGGCATGTCGTCGGGGCCCTCCAGCGTGTGGGTCCAGTACGGCGCGTCCTCGGGCACCACATCGTTCGACCACGACTCGAAGTCGCGCCGGACGTGGGGGGAGGCGTTCTCGTTCACCGTCAGCGAAGCCGAGGTGTGCTGGATGAAGAGGTGCAGCAGCCCGGCGTCCACGTCACCGATCTCGGGCAGCCCGCCGACCACCTCGTCGGTGATCAGGTGAAACCCGCGGGGGCGAGCCTTCAGGGTTATCTCACTCTGTCTGGACATTGGCGGTCTCCCGGACCCCTCCTATACCCGGGCCCTTCCTCGTTCACCGCTCGAGCCCCAGGCCGCCTCGGAGAAGCTGCGCCGCGCGGCGTCGGGCGCCAGTGGGAGGAGCGGGTTGTGAACGCGCTGCTATGGGTAGTCTGACCGTGGGGAACGCGTCTCTCGGGGAGGCGCCGCTTGCGGCAAGCGCTACCAAGTGGCCCTTGTCGTTGCCGTGTCTCCTCATGTAAAGTCCAGCGCCCGCCAGGGGACCCTTGACGACGCACGCCCTGAACACACCCACCCCCGCAGCCGAGCCCGGTCTCGGCCTCACCGTCATCCGTTACCTGGACCTCGTGGTGCTGGGCTTGGCCCTCCCGGTGTTCCTCCTGGCCGGTCTGCCGCTGCTCGGCTATGCGGCCGCGGCGGCCGTGTGGATGGTCCAGCGCGCCATCCATCATCTGGCGAGCGCCCGCGCCGAAGCCACCGACGACCCGCGCACGAGCGTCGGCCTGCTGGCGGCGAGCATGATCGGCCGCGGCTGGCTGACCGCCGGGACCATCCTGGTCGTCGGCCTGCTCGGGGCACGCGAGGACGGCCTGGCCGCCGCGGTGCTGGCGATCTCCTTGTTCACGATCTACTTCGCCTCCCAGATGGTCGTCCGGCCCTTCGACGAAGCGCGTCGCCGCCCGCTCCCCGAGCGAGGGGGCCGCTCGTGAACGAGACCGAGAACCCCCTGTCCACCAAGCAGCAGGTGTTCCTGGGAATCGGTGGGATACTCCTGATCGCCGTGATCCTCGCCCGGATCTTCGGTTCGGAGGGGCGCAACAACGAGTTCCAGCCCGCGGACGAGTTCGAGCTCATTCCGTGGGTGCCGCTGAAGGTGGGGCCGCTGGACATGAGCCTCAACAAGGGGGTGCTCTATGTGGTGCTCGCGTCCGCGCTCACATGCGGCGTGATGCTCTATATCGCGAACCGGATGCAGGCTCGCCCCAACCGTGTCCAGACGGCGGTCGAGTTGGCCTACACCTTCACGACCGACCAGATCATCGGTGCGAACCTCCATGACCGTCAGATGGCGCGCAAGTGGTTCCCGTTCATCGCCACCCTCTTCTTCTTCATCCTGTTCTCGAACCTGATCGGCTACATCCCACTGCCGACCAACAGCGCGGAGCCGTTTTACATCGGCGGCCTGGCCATCCCCTCGTTCGCTATCTACGCGGCCACGGCGAACCTCTCCGTTCCGCTGGTGCTGACGCTCATGGTCGTCGTCGGGTACCACGTGGAGGGGGTCCGGGCCAAGGGATTTTTCGCCTACGTCAAGGGGTGGGTCCCGTCCGGTATCACGGGGGTCGCCGCCGTTCCGATCTTCTTCATCGAGGTGATCTCCCAGTTCGTGCGCATCATCTCTCTCTCGATTCGGCTGTTCGCCAACATCCTCGCCGGGCACCTGTTGATCCTGTTCATGGCCGGCGGCCTCGTCGTGATCCTCGGGATCGCGGCGATCGGCGCCATAACGCTGCCGGTGGCGATCGTCTTCTTCATGTTCGAGGTCGTGCTGATCGCCGGCCTGCAGGCCTTCATCTTCGCCACCTTGACCGCCATCTACC
>JBPCNQ010000091.1:0-4688 GCA_051001095.1 Thermoleophilaceae bacterium | reverse complement strand
CCGGCCATGTGCCGTCGGCGTTCCTTCGGTACACGCGGTAGTTCTTGAGGTCAGAGGCGCTGACAGCGTTCCACGACAACGTCACCTTGCCGTTGCCGGCGACCGCCGTTACTCCGGTGGGCGCCGTAGGCGCGGTGATGTCCATCACATTGCGCCACGCGCCGTAAGCCGGCTTGGCAGTGAAGTCGGTTCGGATCAGACCGTAGCGGCCCTCGCGCTCGTTGTTGCCCACCGAGGCGAGCGGCGGATCGCGTAGCTGGTACACGAACGCGCCCGTCACGTAGGGCAACGAAGTCCGAATGGTGTCGTAGGCTGTGGTGACAGAGCGAGTCTGCTTCGCCTGGGTGACGGACGTGTTTTCGGGGTGGGTGGCGGTGGGACACGTGGACCACCCCCACTCGGTGAACCAGATCGGCTTGGTGCCGTCGCCGCCCGCCTGCATCGCGGCGCGCATTCGTCCAGCGCCATCGATCCAGTCGGTGTGCTCCGTGTCCCCCCACGGGTTGGTCGACGCGCGACCGTTGATCGGGTCGGTGCCCCCGGGAGGACGGTTGCCGTTGTACGGGTGCATCGCCACCACGTCGAAGCTTTGGCCCAGACCCTTTTGATACATCGACCGGAGGAATGCGCCGTCGGCGCCGTAGATGGACCCGGTTATGACCTGGAGGCTCGGCCGGACCGCCTTGACCGCCGCGTACGCAGCCTTCGTCATGTCAACCTCCGCCTGCGCGTCGTCGGGACTGCGGAGCGTCCCGTGCTCAGGGTTGGTGTCCCCGGTCGGCTGCCAGTTGGGCTCGTTCCACACCTCGATCCCGAGCAGGTATTGGCCCCACGGCTGCGATGCGATGCGGGCCGCGGCATCGCCGTAGGCGGCAGCATTCGCAGGCGAGCACTGCAACCAGTCGTAGCTCGTCGGCGTGGGATCGTACGGGCAAGCCGCGTGTGCGGCCCAGCGTGGAGTCCCTGTCAGCGTGATGATCGGGCGGATGCCGAAACTTTGAGCCTGCGTCACCCAACCGCCGACACGGTCAAGGTAACTCTGGTCCCACTGATTATCGCCAGCGCCCTCATAAGCGTCCCAGGGTATGTCCATCCGCAGAGAGTTCCCTCCCGCGTCACCAATGGACTGGAGCTCCTGGCTGATCGAGGCGTCCGTCTCGTAGCCCCAGTGCGGATGGACCTGTGCTCCGGACCACGTGATGGCGGCGTCCGCCCGTGCCGCCAGCGAAAGGGCCAGCAGCAGTCCGATCAGGAGCGCGAGCACTCCCTTCCTACTCCACGCGCGCGGCCGCCGCTCGACGGATAGTGCGGCGCGGTTTCCAGCCAACAAAACCCCCTCAGGGTCTTGGAAGGGCCCACGATTCCCGAGCGAGTGGGGCCGAACGAACGTAGCGCTTGTTGTCGACCCTTGGGGGCCCGTGGACGCGAAGTACTAGCTGGGGTCGTCCGTCCGAGAGGGGCGCGATACCGCCAGCTTGGCCAGCTCCCTTTCGTGCTGCTTGCGCTGCGATCTCTTTCCCCTGGTCCTGCCTTTCCCCTTGCCTTCGGACAGGTAGTAGTCGTAGCTCTTGGTCTCGAGCATGGGGTCGCGGTTGAGGATCAGACCCAGGACCTGCGCCTCGACCGCCTCCAGCTGGCGCAGGCCTTCGCGCACCGAGCGTTGCGTCGAGCCGTGGAGATCGACGACCATGAGCGTTCCGTCGAGCCAGCTGCCCATCACCGAGGCATCCGCGCCGACGCTGAGTGGAGGGCAGTCGAACAGCATCAGATCGCCGAGGCTTAGGAGCTCAGCCCCCATCCGCCGCGCGAACTCGGAGTCGAGCAGCGCAGATGGCGTGGGGGGCAGAGGACCGCAAGGCACGATCGAGATGTTGGGAAGGCCGGTTGGATGCACCACGTCCTCCACGGAGGCGGTGCCCACCAGGTAGTTGCTGAATCCCGGCCTGATCGGCTCGGGACTGTCCGGCATGAACGCGCGCTGCAGCGCCGGGCGGCGAAAGTCCGCCTCGATCACGATCACATCGAGTCCCGCCTCGGCGCTTGCGATGGCCAGCTGGGTGACCGTGGTCGTCTTGCCCTCCCCCGCCTCACTGCTCGTCACGGCGATGGAGCGCGCCGGCCGTCCCACGGTAGCGAACTGCAGGTTCGTGCGCAGCAGGCGGTAGGCCTCGACGAAGGCGGCGCCGGAAGACTCCGACCGTCCTCGACGGGGCACGCGAGCCAGCACCGGCGGCTCGAAGTGCGCCTCGACCTCGTCGGCAGTACGCAGCCGATGGTCAAGCCGATCGCGAAGGAAGGCGAGGGCCAGTCCCAGCGCGAGCCCCAGGATCGCCGCGAGCAAGGTGTACAAGGTCGGCTTTGGACGCGTGGGGCTGGCCGGGACAGACGCCCTGTCGGCCAGTGAGACGGTCGCCTGTGTCGTCTCGGCGAGGTTGCCGCGTGCGTAGGCGATGAACTCCTCGGCGTAAGCGTCGGCGACCAGCTTCGCCCGTGCCGGGTCGGGGTCTTGAACGTCGATCCGGAGCAGCTGGGTGTCAGCTACGGCCTCGAAGGTCGTGGCATCCCCCACCTCTGCGGTGGTGGTGCCGTTCCCCAGGCGGTTGGCGACTCGCCTGGCGATGTTCGGGCTGGCGATGATGTCGGCAAAGGACCGCGCAAAGGCCTGGCTCGCCTGCACGCGATCGAAGCTTTGATCGTTGCCCGCCTGCGCCACCAGCAGTGTGCTGTGCGTGGAGTAGACCTTCTCGAGATTCTTGGAGACGACGGCGGTGGTGATCACGACCGCCAGGAGGGTGATCGCGATGAGGCGCTTGCGCCTCCAGACGATGTCGAGCGGAGACGAGTCCCTCATCGGCGAGCAGTGTATCCCCTCGATCGGCGGCAATCCGGGCACCGGTCGCGGGTCCACGCCCTACCCTTGGCGCACGCGTGATCGACCTGCATTCGCACATCCTCGCGCGACTCGACGACGGACCGGATGCGTGCGAGGCGAGCCTGGCGATGGCGGCGGCTTGGGCCCGAGAGGGCTTCACCACCGTCGCGGCCACCCCGCACGTGAACCTTCGCTACGACGTGGAAGCGCCCACGATCGCCGACGCGGTGCGCTCGCTGAACGCCGCGCTGGAGAACCGGGGGATCTCGCTGTCGGTGGTCCCCGGAGGCGAGCTCGGCCTGGAGCGCCTGCCCGACCTCGGCGACGATGACCTGCATCGATTCGCCCTCGGAGGAGGCAGCTGCCTGCTGGTCGAGAGCCCCTTCGACTCGAATGCGACCTACCTCGAGGAGGCCGTCTTCGACCTCCAGCTTCGTGGCTTCCGCGTGCTGTTGGCCCATCCCGAGCGAAGCCCGCTGTTCCAGCACGATCCCGACCGCCTCCGGCGTCTCGTCCACAACGGAGCGCTCTGCTCGGTCACGGCGGGGTCGATGGCGGCACGGTTCGGCGAGCGCGTTAAGGAGTTCACGGTCGGCCTGTTCGAGCAGGGGCTGGTGCACAACGTGGCCTCGGACGCCCACGACGAGTCCCGGCGGCCACCCGGCGTGAGAGCCGGCTTCGGCGGGCTCGAGTCCGACCTGCCGGGACTCGGGGACCAGATCGACTGGTTCGCGAACGCGGTCCCCGCCGCGCTGCTCGAGGGCCGGCCGCTTCCCAGTGCCCCACCCAACCCCACGCGCCGAGGCGGCCGCTGGCGCCTCGTCGGCCGGCATCGGTCGAGACGCTGAGGCCCACGGGCAAGCCATGACCGGCACGGGGAGAGTCGCGAGACCCACAGGCAGGCTGCCGCTCCTGGGCGCTGCGCTGGTAGCCCTGGTGGTGGTCGTGACCGCAGCCGCCGCATTGGTCCCAAGAGGCGACGACGACGAGATCCGACGCGGAGTGCAGGTGCATCCACTGTGGAGCGACAGCTCAGTGGCGGACTTCGACCGCGAGCTGGACATGACCAAGTCCGCGGGTGCCGACACCGTGCGCATCGATCTGTCCTGGTCGAGCCTCGAGACCGCCGGCAAGGGGCGCTACTCCGACTGGTATGTCACCAAGGCCGACACTTTCTTCGAGCACGCCCGGGACCGCGGGATCAAGGTCATCGCCACCTTCTGGTCGACCCCGTGCTGGGCGTCCACCGCTCCGGCGGGACTCAAGCAGGGCTGTGCGGGAAGGTGGTGGGAGCGGGGCGTTCACCTCTACGCCCCCGCAAAGTCAGCCGATTACGCCGATGCCGTCGAGTGGGTCACCCGCCGATGGGGAGACCGGATGGAGGCGCTGGAGATCTGGAACGAGCCCAATCTCGACAACTTCCTGAGGGGCCCCGACCCCGCCCGCGACTACGCCTCCATCCTGAAAGCCGCCTACCCCCGCATCAAGGCGGCCGACCCGGACCTCACCGTCCTCGGCGGGGCCCTGGCCTCCTCCGACGGCGCCTTCTTGACCGCGCTGTACGGCCATGGCATCAAGGGCAGCTACGACGCCATCTCCTACCACCCCTACGGTGGAGGCCGCGACCCCGCGCGCCCTGGCCGGCCAAGCGAGAAGAAGCACAGCTATCAGCTCGGCAGCCGATGGATTCGCGACATCATGGTCGCCCACGGCGACGGCGCGACCGGCATGTGGCAGACCGAGGTCGGCTTCTCCACCTGCACGATCGGCACCAGCAGCGGATGCGTCACCGAGCGCCAGCAGGCCCGATACACCG
>JBPCNQ010000090.1:0-5841 GCA_051001095.1 Thermoleophilaceae bacterium | reverse complement strand
GGTCTCGTCGCGCTCGTCGATGTGGACCAGCAGCTGCCGGCCGGGCTCGGTCACGCGCCAGTCGTAGCGGTGGTCCATCCCGATGAAGGGAGAGACGTGGAAGACCTTGTCCATCGTGTCGCGCATCACGCCGCTCTCGCCGTCGCGGGCGAGCACGTAGGAGTGCGACTCCCCCCACGGCGTGTTGGTCACCTCGGCCACCACGGCGTCGACGCGCTCGCCGCTCACGCCGAAGCAGTAGTAGAAGCTGACCGGGTTGAACGAGTGGCCCAGGGTGCGCAACGTGGTCAGAAGCCGCACGGGACCGCGCGGGCGGGTACCCGTGCGCTCCTCGACGAGCTCGCGCACGCAGTCGGCCAGCGGCCGCTGCGGATCGCCCAGGAAGTCCTCACGCCTAAAGCGCGACAGAGCGCGACGGGTGGCGGAGTACAGGGGGCGCATCTCCAGCACGCCCGGCAGCTCGTCGAGGTCGAGCAGCAGCATCGCGTGGCGGTACTGAAAGTCGTGCTCCACCGGCTCTCGCCGACGGTGGCGCACCCAGCCGTCGTAGACCGCCGATGCGCTCATGCGGCGACCTGGCTGGGCTCGGCCGACGTGTGCTCGGGCGCCGCCGCCCGCGACCGGCCCACCCTGTCGAGCGCACGCAGCGCGCTCACCACGCCGTCCTCGTGAAAGCCCCAGCGCCAGTAGGCCCCGCAGTAGTGGATCCGGTCAGCGCCCGAGATCTCCATCTGCCGTGACTGGGCGGCCACGCCCTCGGGGGTGAAGACGGGGTGCGAGTAACGGATGGTCTCGATCACCTTGGCCGGGTCAATCCGCTCCGTGCGGTTCAGCGTCACGCACAGATCGTGCCTGGACCGAAGCGACTGGAGCGAGTTCATCCAGTAGGTCAGCGTGGTGTGCGGCTCGACGGGATCGGTCAGGTGAAAGTTCCAGCTGGCGCGCGCCGCGCGCCAGCGCGGCAGCAGCGAGGAGTCGGTGTGCAGCACCGCCTCGTTGGGCTGGAAGGCGATGGCGCCGAGCACGTCGCGCTCCGCCTGGGTGGGGCGGGCCAGCATGCCCAGGGCCTGGTCGGAGTGGGCGGCCACCACCACCTCGTCGTAGCGCTCGGTCTCGCACCCGTCGGCCGACACATCGACCCCGTCCGGGGTGCGCTGGATCGAGCGGACCGGCGTGGACGTGCGGATGCGGTCGGAGAACGGGCGGGTGATCGCCTCCACGTACCGGTGAGAGCCCCCGGTGACCGTCCGCCACTGGGGCCGGCCGGAGAAGCCGAGCATGCCGTGGTTGTGGAAGAAGCGGGCCAGGAAGGCAGCCGGGAACGACCACATCTGCTCGGGGTCGGCGGACCACACGGCCGAGGCCTGGGGAACGATCAGCCGGTCGCACAACCACTCGCCGTACCCCCCTTCGCGCAGGAACTCGCGCAGCGACGGGCCTTCGCCGGGTCGCAGCTCGAGCAGCTTGGTGGCCTCGCGGTTGAAGCGCACGAGGTCGGCGATCATGCGCAGGAAGCGGCGGTCGGTGAGGTTCGAGGACTGGGCGAACAGACCCCGGGGCGTGCCGGCGTACTCGAAGGAACCGGAGTCGTCGCTGACCGAGAAGCTCATCTTCGACTCCTGGGTCTGCACGTGAAGCTCGGCGAGCAACGGCTCGAAGTTGGGGTAGTTGCGGTCGTTGTAGACGATGAAGCCGGTGTCCACCCAGTGCGTCTCGTCGCCGAGGTCGGCGCGCACGGTGTTGGTGTGCCCGCCCGCGTGGTCGTTGGCCTCGTACACGGTGATGTCGTGCTCGGGGTGGAGCCGGTGGGCACAGACCAGGCCGGCGATCCCCGCTCCTACGATGGCGATCCTCATCGCTTGACCGCGGCGAGCAGCGCGGCCCCTCCCGCCGCGGCGGCGCCGGCGAGGGCGACCGTGCCCCAGCGTGCGTTGTCGGGCAGCTCTCCGGCCGGCGCGGCGAGGGTGGCCGCCATGTCGGTCAGGTCCGAGCCGATGGTCACGGCCAGCCACGGGGCGAGCCGGTCGGGGTCGTCGAGGGTGAGCAGCATCCCCACCGACAGCGCTACGTCGCGGGCCCCCAGGCCGCGCAGGGCGATCTTGACGGGCCCCCGCTTGGCGTCGCGACCGATCCAGCGAGCGGCGACGGTCTCGGGGGCCGCGATCAGGCCGACGCCGAACGCGATCCGGCCGGCGGCGAAGGCGATGGTCGTGGCGCGGGTTGAGGCCATGGCTCGTTTCTACGTGGGGGACGTGCTCTCCGATCAGTCGTACGAGTCGCGCGGGTGGGTTAGATTCATCGCGGAGGTCGCTCGCTAACCGGAGGAGGAGAGGTTGGACATCAGCCACCTGAAGTCGCTGCCGCTGTTCGAAGGGGTCTCCGACGAGGCCCTGGAGAAGCGCATCCCGGCCGCCGCGGAGAAGACCCAGGACACCGTGCGCTCCCGGCGCGGTCAGTAGCGCCGCGTCTCGCCGGCGGGCGGACCAGGGCACGTGCGTCGCCGGCGCCGGATGGCCGCGCTGTCGGTGCTGGCCGTGGCCGCGCTCGTCGCGGTCGTGGCCGGTGGCATGGTGGGCTCCTCTGCCGATCACGGGGCCACGCGTCACCCGCCGCCGGGCGCGCGTCCCCGCCCGTCGGGGCCCGGCCGGCCTTCCCCCGCAGCGCGGCTCTCGCTGGAGCGACGCGTGGGTGAGCTGCTGGTCATGAGCTTCGACGAGCGCGAGGCCCCGGCCTACATCCTGCGTCGGCTCCGGACCGGGCAGGGGACGGGGGTGGTCCTGTTCACCAAGAACGCGCCGGACCCGGCTACCGCGCGGGCGTTGACCTCCCGGCTGCAGAAAGCGGCGGGAGGATCCGCGCTGGTGGCCACCGATCAGGAGGGCGGGTCGATCCGGACGCTGGCCTTCGCTGCACCCGAGGCCTCGCAGGGACGTCTGGGCTCGGCCAGCGCTGCCGGCCAGGCCGCCCGCGACACCGCCCGCGGGCTGCGCGCCAGCGGGGTGAACGTGAACCTGGCGCCCGTGGCCGACGTGGCGGGGTCGCCCGGCTCGGTGGTGTCGGGGCGTGCCTTCCCCGGCGACGGACGCGCGGTGGCCGGCCTGACCGGCGCCGCGACCAGGGCCTACGACCGCGAGCGGGTGGGGGCTACCGCGAAGCACTTCCCGGGCCTGGGCCGGGCTGCGAAGAACACCGACGATGCGTCGGTTGCGGTCGCGGCCTCCAAAGCGGCTCTAGAGGACACCGACCTGGTCCCCTTCCGCGCCGCGATCCGAGCCGGCACACCGCTGATCATGTCCTCCCACGCCCTGTACCCGGCGCTCGACCCGCGCAGGATCGCCTCGCAGTCCCCGGCGCTGCTCCAGGGGCTCCTACGCGACGAGCTCGGGTTCCGCGGCGCGGTGATCACCGACTCGATCGAGGCCCAGGCCGTCCTGGACCGCTCGGACGTGGCCGAGGCGGCGGAGCGCTCGGTCACCGCCGGCAACGACCTCATCCTCATGACCGGCTCGGGAAGCTTCAACCAGATCCAGCCCCGCCTGCTGGGCCGAGCGCGGAGGGACCCGAGCTTCCGAGCCCGGGTGACGCAGTCCGCCGATCGGGTCCTGGAGCTGAAGCGGCGACTGGGCCTGCGAACGGCCATCCGCCGGACTAGCGAGCCGCCTACTCGGGCGGCTCCCCCGCGGCGCGCTCGAGCGCCCGCGCCGTGAGCTCGGCGTGCACCGACCGCTCGCCGCCCGAGCGGCGCCGCCACTCCCCGTCGGGCAGCAGATCCCAGGCGAACGTGTCGTCGGACAGGCATCGTTCGAGCGTGTCCTCGACCTCGGCCCGCAGCGCCTCGGACTCGACCGGCACGAGCAGCTCCATCCGCGTGTCGAGGTTTCGGGGCATGAGGTCGGCCGAGCCGATGTAGCAGCGCCGCTCGTCCCCGCGGCGGAAGGAGTAGATACGAGAGTGCTCGAGGAAGCGCCCGACCACCGAGACAACGCGGATGTTCTCGCTCACGCCCTCGACGCCGGGCTTGAGGCAGCAGATCCCGCGCACGTTGATGTCGATCGGCACGCCGGCCTGGGAGGCCTCGTACAGCGCGCGGATGATGCGACGGTCGACCAGCGAGTTGAGCTTGAGCACGATCCGTGCCTCGGCCCCGTCCCGGTGCGCGGCGACTGTCTTCTCGATCTCGGTCAGCAGCGAGTCGCGCATGCGCTCGGGGGCGACCAGCGCCTTGTGGTAGCCGGGAGGGCGGGCGGCGCCGGTCAGGGCATTGAACAGCGAGGCCACGTCGGCGGTCAGCTCGCGGTCGGTGGTGAACAGACCGAAGTCCTCGTACAGGCGGGCCGTCTTGGCGTGGTAGTTCCCGGTGCCCACGTGTACGTAGTGGCGTACGCCCCGCCCCTCGCGTCGCACGATCAGCAGCGCCTTGGCGTGGGTCTTTAAGCCGGGCAGGCCGTGCACCACGTGTGCTCCCGCCTCCTCCAGCGACCGGGCCCAGCCGATGTTGCGGCGCTCGTCGAAGCGGGCTTTGAGCTCCACGAGGCAGACGGCCTGCTTGCCGCCCTCGGCGGCTTCGATCAGCAGCGGTACCAGGGCCGAGTCGTTCGATGTCCGGTACACGGTCATCTTGATCGCCAGCACGTTGGGGTCGTTCACGGCCTGCTCCACCAGCCGCTCCACGCTCCCCGCGAACGAGTCGTAGGGGTGATGGACCAGCAGGTCGCCCGCGCGCATGGCGGCAAACACGTCGGGCTTGCCGTCGTGCACGGCGAACGCGCCGGCGTTCACCGGTGTCCATGGCTCCTCGTGCAGGTGCTGGAAGCCGTCCAGGCCGTGGATCTGCCACAGGTCGCCGAGGTCCAGCGGGCCCTCCACGTCCACCACCTGGTTCTCGTCGATCTCCATCTGCTCGACCAGGAACTCGCGCAGCTCGCCGTCGATGCCCGCCTCGACCTCCAGCCGCACGGCCTCGCCGAAGCGCCGCGCGCGCAGTTCGTCCTCGACGGCGCGCAGCAGGTCGTCGGCCTCGTCGGAGACCTCGAAGTCCGCGTCGCGGGTCACCCGGAAGACCGCGTGCTCCTCCACCTCCATGCCGGGAAACAGGGCGTCCAGATGGCGGGCCATCACGGCCTCGAGGGGCACGAAGACGTCGTCCCCGAGGTCGATGAAGCGGGGCAGCACCTCACGCGGCACCTTCACCCGCGCGAACACCCGGGTCTCGTTGACGGGATCGCGGACGAACACGCCGATGCTGAGCGAGAGGTTCGAGATGTAGGGAAACGGCCGTCCGGGGCCCACGGCGAGGGGCGTGAGGACCGGGAAGATCTGCTCGGAGAAGAGCGCGTCCACGACCTCCAGCTCGTGCGCCGAGCAGTTCGCGCAGTCCACGACCCGGACGCCCTCGCGGGCCAGGGCGGGGTGCACGCGCTCTGTCCACTGACGGGAAAGGCGCTCGGTCAGCTCCCGGCGCCGTGCGGCGATCCGCTGAACGGTCTCGAGTGGAGAGAGCCCATCGGCCTTGCGCACGTCGATGCCCGCGTCCACCTGGTCGTGCAGGCCGGCCACCCGGACCATCTCGAACTCATCGAGGTTGGACGAGTAGATCGCCAGGAACTTGACCTGCTCCATCAACGGCGTGGCCTCGTCCTCGGCCAGCTCGAGCACGCGCTCGTTGAAGTCGAGCCAGGACAGCTCGCGGTTCGCGTAGAGGGTGGAGGAGTCCAGGTCGGGCGCGTTTACATCTGTCGTCGACGTCACCTCCATCGCCTCCCTGCTCTATGTTGCCCGCTCGTGATCTGGTTGTTGCGCCACGCCGAGGCCGAGGACGGCTCGCCGGACGCCGAGAGGCCA
>JBPCNQ010000089.1:0-3766 GCA_051001095.1 Thermoleophilaceae bacterium | reverse complement strand
CACGATCGAGCCGTACTGGTGGTTCTCCCAGATCACGTTCACGATCGGCGTCCGCAGCCGCATGGCCGTCTCCAGCTCCTGGCTGTTCATCAAAAAGCCGCCGTCGCCGCTGACGGTGACCACGTTGCGGTCGGGGTGCACGATCTTCGCCGCGATGGCCGCCGGCAGGGCAAAGCCCATGCCCGACAGGCCGTTGGCGATCAGCACGGTGTTGGGCTCGTGCGCCGGGAACATGCGCCCGATCCACAGCTTGTGCAGGCCCACGTCGGAGACGAGGATGTCCTCGCGCCCGAGTGCCTTGCGGATCTCATACAGGGCGCGCGGGGGCTGGACGGGGAAGTGGTCGTCGTCCTTGGCGGCGTCAAAGCGCCCGTGCACGACCTCGCGCAGCCGGGTCGACCCGCCGTGGTGGGGCACGTGGCGGCACTCCTCGCCCAGCCGGGTGAGGATGTGGTAAAGGTCGCCGACCAGCTCGACCTCGGGCACGAAGAACTCGTCCACCTCGGCGGCCAGCGAGTCGATGCAGATGATCTTCTTGTCCTTGTTGGCGTTCCAGTGGTCGGGCGAGTGCTCCACCAGGTCGTAGCCGATGGCCAGCACCACGTCGGCCTCGTCGAAGCCGGCCATGGCGTAGTCGCCCGCCTGGAGCCCGATCGAACCCAGGGCCTTGGGGCTGTCCACGGGCATCAGGCCCTTGCCCATGAAGGTCTCGGCCACCGGGATGCCGGTGGCCCGCACGAACTCGCGCAACGCCGGGGTGGCGCCCGAGCGGACCACGCCGTTGCCGGCCAGCGCCACCGGGTTCAGCGCTCCCCGGATCACGTCGGCCGCCTTGAGCAGCTCGCGCGCCTGGGGCTCGGGGCTGGTGGTCGCCCCGCGCGGCAGAGGCCCGGCGTCCAGCTCGGCCTCCATCACGTCCTCGGGCAGCTCGGTATGGGTGGCGCCGGGCTTTTCGGCCTCGGCCACCTTGAAGGCCTTGCGCACCACCTCGGGGATGATCCGCGGGTCGTTGAGGCGCGCGTTCCACTTGGTGATCGGGCGCATGACCCGTATCAGGTCGATGTACTGGTGCGACTCCTTGTGCATGCGCTCGAGGTCGCCCTGGCCGGTCAGCGCCACCAGCGGCGCGCGGTCCAGGTAGGCGTCGGCGACCGCCGTGGTGAGGTTCAGCGCGCCCGGGCCCAGGGTCCCGAGGCACACCCCCGCGTGGCCGGTCAGGCGCCCGTAGGTGTCGGCCATGTAGGCCCCGCCCTGCTCGTGGCGCACCGGCACGAAGTCGATCGAGGAGCGCGACAGCGACTCGTTCAGGTCCAGCGTCTCCTCCCCTGGGATGCCGAATACATGCTTGACCCCTTCGGCCTCGAGGCACTCCACGAACACGTCTGATGCCTTGCGTTTGGGCACGAGCGCGGAATCTACACCGGCGGCCTCAGCCGGGCCGAACGCGCCCGGCCGAGGAGGGCCGGAGCACCTCCTCCGGGGCCAGCACCGTGATGCCGTCCCGTCCTGCGAACTTGGCCTGATACATCGCGCGGTCGGCAGCATGCATCAGCTTCTCCGCGGTGGGAACCACGCCGTCGACCGCGGCGATCGGAGCTCCCCCGACGCTGGCGGTCACCCCCGCGTCCCGGGCGCCATCGGTCTGGAGACCCTCGGCGCGGACACCCTCGCACAGCTTGCGCGCCACCATCCGTGCGGAAGCCGTGTTGGCCTGGGGCAGGAGCACGGCGAACTCGTCGCCGCCCAGCCGCGCGAGCACGTCGGACTCGCGCAGGCAGCTTCTCAGCCGGCGCGCGACGCGGACCATCAGCTCGTCGCCCGCCGAGTGCCCCAGCGTGTCGTTCACGCGCTTGAAGTTGTCCATGTCGAGCATCAGCAGGGCACCGTCGGGGCCGTAGCGCTCGACCCGCGCCATGTGGTCGTGTATCTCGCGCTCCAGAGCACGGCGGTTCAGGACCCCGGTGAGCGGGTCGTGGTCGGCCAGATGACGCAGCTCGCGCTCGTAGGCGCGCCGGTCGGTGATGTCCTGCGCGTGGGCCAGAAGGTGGGCCGGGGCGCCGGCGCGGTCGCGGACCAGCACGGCGTGGAAGGAGACCCACACGACGTGGCCCTCGGCATGGATGTAGCGCTTCTCGGTGGTGTAGGAGGCGCGCTCTCCGGCGACCAGGGCCCGCACCGCCTCGTGGTCGCGACCGAGGTCGTCAGGGTGGATCAGTTCGACGTAGGTCTTCCCGGTCAACTGCTCGGGCGAGTAGCCCACCATGGACGCCAGCTCGCCGTTGACTCTCCGGTAGCGGCCATCCAGATCCGAGATGCTCATCCCGATCGGCGCGTCCTCGAAAGCGCGCCGGAACAGCTCCTCGGCCTCCGCCCGGGCCGCCTCCTCGGCACGCTGGGTGGTCACGTCCTGGGCGGTGCCGGCCAGGCGAATCACATCGCCCCGATCGTCATAGAACGGACGGCCGCGGCAGTGGAGGATCCTGGTGTCGCCGTCCGTTCGCCGAATCCGATACTCCATCTCGAACGGCTCCCGGTCGGCCACGGCCGACTCGATGATCTCGTTCGTGCGCTCCCGGTCCTCGGACGCCACCCGCTCGGTGAATTGCTCGAGGGTCGGGGTCGAGCCCTGCTCCTCGAAGCCCCACAGGGCGAGCAGCGCACCGGAGTAGCGCCGGCGACCCATCCGGTAGTCGTGCTCCCAGGATCCGATCAGCCCGATGGTCTGGGTTTCGGCCAGCAATCGATTCTGCTCTTTGAGGTTCTCCAGCGCGGCGATGAGGCGGTCGGTGCCGGCGCGTCCGTGGCGCTTGGCCGCCCACCAAGCGATGGCGGCGGTCACCAGTACCCCGAGGCCTGTCAGCAGCACGGCCTCGCCCAAGGTCACACCGCGACAATAGTGTGGAGCGCAGTCAGACATCACGAACGCGACCGCCGGGGCCCTCGCTCCTTGCGCTGGTCGCTCGTGGGGACCGCTACCTTGGGGCGCCGAAGCGGTTGGTACCCCGATGCGCCGCGCCCTGTTGCTGACATCCGCCTTTGCGCTGCTCGCGCTTCCTTCGGCCGCCGCCCAGGCGGCCTCCACCGTCGTCGTCCGCGGGGCCGGTTTCGGCCACGGGATCGGCATGAGCCAGTACGGGGCCTACGGCTTTGCCCAGAACGGCTTCAACTACCGGCGGATCCTCGACCACTACTACGCCGGCACCAAGCTCACGTCCGCCCCGAGCCGGCCCGTGCGGGTGATCCTGCAGGCCAGCGACCCCTACGTGCGCTTTCGCGGCGCCACGGCGGCGTCGGGCGGCAAGGGCCTGAACCCCACCGTGACCTACGTCGCCAAGCCGGCGGCGGGTGGCCGGGTGGCGCTGGCCGGGAAGGGCAAGAAGGTCGGGACCTTCCCCTCGCCGCTGCGGGTCGAGCGCAAGGGGCGACCGCTTCGGCTGATTGGCCGGGCGATCAACGGCCTCTCCAGCGGCCAGTACCGCGGGGCGCTCGAGCTGCGGGCCGGCACGGCCGGTGGCGTCACCGCGGTGAACTCCCTGCCGATCGACGACTACATCCAGGGCGTGATCGCCGCCGAGATGCCCTCGACGTGGCACGTCGAGGCCCTGCGCGCCCAGGCCGTGGCCGCGCGCACCTACGCACTGGCCACCTCGAAGGCCAACGGCGGCATCTTCGACCAGTACCCCGACACGCGGTCGCAGGTCTATCGCGGCGTGGCGGCGGAGACGCCGCGCAGCTCCCAGGCTGCCCGCGACACCTCGCGCCAGAT
>JBPCNQ010000088.1:0-4509 GCA_051001095.1 Thermoleophilaceae bacterium | reverse complement strand
GGTAGATCGGATCGCCCTCCACCGAGCGCAGCCGACCGCCCTCGGTCTTCGCCACGAGGCCGCACCCGACCCCGCAATAGGGGCACACGGTGCGCGTCTCAGTCTCGGCAGCGGACGCTTTGGTCGCGGGGCGGCCCATGCGGCGATCGTGCGCTGCCGAGGTTTCCGGTTCGCAAGCGGGGCGTGAATGCTCGGTTAACGGCACCCTGTCGATCACAGTCGCCGCTCCTACCCCGTCAGCAGCCTCTCGGCCTCGGCCAGGTCGGCCGGGGTGTTGACGTTGAACGCCAGGTGCCCCGGCGAGCCGAAGCGGCGCAGCTGCGCCTCGACCACGGGGCGCGCGCGCAGCGCCGCGACAGCTTCGCTGAGCGGCAGCTCGCCGGCCAGCGCCGCGGTGAGGTGCTCGAGCGCGCCGGGGTCGTAGCGGGCTAGCAGCGGCGGCAGGCGGCCCTACACCCGGGGGATCGCGGCAGGGCCGCCCAACCGCGCAAGCCAGGGGAGCGGATCGGGGGTGACGAAGGTTAGATCGCAGGCGAGCGCGAGCACCGGCTGTCCGTCGGCGCGCTCGAGCGCCGTGACCAGGCCTCGCAGCGGGTGCTGGGGGCGTGCGGGCTCGGCCCACACCGCTGCGTCGAGCTTGGGCAGCGGGGTGTCGGGCTTGGCCACGACGACGGCCTCCAGCCCGGCGCGTCGTGCGGCGGCGAGGGGATAGCTGATGAGCGGAAGCCCGGCGAGCGTGGCGGTGGGCTTCGGCGCGCCCGTGCGCCGCCCGGCGCCCCCGGCGAGCACGACGACGATGGGCGTGGCCACCGCGTGCATCCTCCCGGTATACGGGGAGGCATGGTCCACCTAGCGACGCAGCGCTGCCGTGCGCACCGGCGCGTCCCATAGCCGCACGAGTTCGTCGTCCAGTGCCACGATCGAGAGCGCCGCCCCGGGTTGTCCCAGTGACGTGATCAGGTCCCCGACCAGCACGCGGGCCACGGTCAGGCCGCGATCCTCCAGCCGGCGTCCGAGGTGCTCGAACAGCACGTGCAGCTCCAGCGAAGGCGTCCCGCCCAGGCCGCTCAGCAGCACGAGCAGAGGCGTGTCGGGATCGGGCTCGAGCTCGGCGAGCACGGGGTGAAGCAGCAAAGAGGCGATCGCGTCGGCCCGCTCGAGCGGCTGGGGCCCGCGGCCGGGCTCGCCGTGAATCCCCACGCCCAGCTCCATCTCGGCGCCGTGCAGGGCAACGCCGAAGCTGCGTCCGCGCTCCACCACCCGGCGCGCCGCGGCGGCCACATCGGCGAGGCCGGCCCCCTCGGCCGCCAGCGCGCCGGCCACCTTCTCGACCACGATGGTCACCCCGGTCCCCCGTCGCTCGGTGTCCGATCCGGCCTCCAGCGCCACGTCGTCGTCCACCACCACCGTCTCTGTCTCGATGTCCTCGGCGGCAGCGAGCTCGCCGGCCAGGCGAAAGTTGAGGATGTCGCCCGTGTAGCTCTTGACGATGTAGAGCACACCCGCGCCGGCCGCCACCGCGGAGGTGGCGGTGAAGACCTCGTTCGGCGAGGGCGAGGTGAACACCGCCCCGGGCACGGCCGCGTCGAGCATGCCCTCGCCCACGAAGCCCGCGTGCAGCGGCTCGTGCCCGGACCCTCCCCCGGAGACCACCGCCACCCGGCCCGGGCCCTGGTCCCGGTCCGCGCGCACGATCACCTGTGAGCCGGGCAGCCGCTCCACCATGGCGCGGTTCGCGCGGGCGAAGCCTTCCAGTGCCTCGTGGACGAAGGCCGACGCATCGCCCACGAACCCCTCGCGGGAGACGTCGTTGTCTCCGTCATCCGTGAGCCCACCTCCCTTCGTGGCCAGCTCGTCCCAGGCCGGCGGCGCGCCCTCCTCGGCCAGCGCCTCCGCCACGGCGGCCACCGCCACCGCTCCGGGATCGGGGCTCCCGGCCGAGCGCTCGCCCGCGTAGGCCGCGCGGCACTTGCGGGCCTGGCTGTCGGAAGTGGCGTCGGCCGCCTCCCTCGCCGCCCCGGCCACCCCGTCCGCGCTGCCCGACCCCAGCGCCTCGGCGACGGGAAACAGCGCGTCGAGCACTGTCTTGTCGCCTCGCTGGCCCCCCCCGAAGTCCTGGATGCCCTCGATGGCCGCCCGCACGAGCTTTGCCGCGGTGGCCGGACCGATCCCGTCCTCCCCGTATGCCTCCAGCGCGTCCGCGGCCCGAAGCAGGGCCACTCCG
Source organism: Thermoleophilaceae bacterium (assembly GCA_051001095.1). GTDB lineage: Bacteria > Actinomycetota > Thermoleophilia > Solirubrobacterales > Thermoleophilaceae > JAAYBF01. The sequence continues at coordinate 2,285 of JBPCNQ010000088.1, read as the reverse complement.
GCCAGCGGGCCCGAGCTCCCGCCCATGGCCTCCGTCACCACCCGCGACGCGCTGCGCATGCGCTCGACGGCCGAGCCTGCGGGCGGATCGGCGGCCAGCGCGGCCGCGCCGCGGGCAAGCGTGGTGCCGAAGTCGCCGTCACCGGCGGCGGCGTCCAGGCGATCGAGCTCTTCGCGCTCGCCCAGGGCCACGGCCGTGACGGCCCGCAGCAGCGCGTCGACCTGGGCGGCCGCGGAGCCTGACTGGGGGGCTGGGTGCGAAGAAGTCGCGACGTCAGGACTGTTCCCGCACACGCGACCCTTCAAGCGTCACCCGGCGAGGCTCTCCTCCGGGCGAGCACCGTCGCGAGGATTCTTCCCGTCCGCCGCCTCGGTTTTACTTCGATGTTCCGATGGACCAACCCACGCTCACACCCCAGCACCTTTCCGTGCGCGAACTTCAAGACGGCCAGGCCGTCGACGCCGTCTACGAGGTGCGCGACGTCACCCGCCGCCAGAAGAAGAACGGCGAGTCGTTCCTCAAGCTGCAGCTGGGTGACGCGTCCGGCGCCGTCGAGGGCGTGGCGTGGGAGTCCGTGGAGGAGATCGCCGTCCAGGCCAAGCCGGGGGTCGCCCTGCGGGTGGCCGGCCGCTTCTCCAGCGACTCCCGCTACGGAGCCTGCATCACGCTGCGGCGCGCCCGCGCCGCCCTGCCCGAGGAGTTCGACCCCGAGCAGCTGGTGGAAGGGCCGCCGATCCCCTACGCCCAGATGGCCGGTGACCTGGAGGACCTGATCGCCACGGTGCAGCACCCGCACCTGCGCGAGCTGCTGCACCGGCTGCTGTCGATCGACTGCGACTGCGGCGAGCGCTGGCGCGCCGCCCCGGCGGCCAAGGTCTACCACCAGGCATACCGCCACGGCCTGCTCGAGCATTCGCTGTCGGTGGCCCAGGGCGTGAGTGCCATGGCCTCCACCTTCCCCGGCATCGACCGCGATGTCGCGGTCACCGGCGCGCTGCTCCACGACATCGGCAAGATCGAGGCCTACGAGCAGGCCGGCGGGGCGATCGACCTGTCCGACGCCGGCAGGCTGCAGGGCGAGATACCCCTGGGCTACTACCGGGTGCGCAGCCAGATGGAGGCCATCGACGGGTTTCCCGCCGACCTGGCCCAGGCGGTCGGGCACATCATCCTCAGCCACCACGGCAAGCTCGAGCACGGCAGCCCGGTCACCCCGTGCACGCGCGAGGCCACGCTGGTGCACATGATCGACAACCTCGGCGGCACGCTGGGTACCTTCGACCGGATTGAGAAGGGGCTGGGCGAAGGAGAGCAGTGGTCGGGTTACGACCGTGCCCTGTCGGGCTCGGCCTACTTCAGTCGCGCACAAGCGGCGTAACGACTCCGCTCCAGCCCCAGGACAGACCCTGCATCCAGGTGTCCGTCAACCCGGCCTGGCTCACGGCCGTCAGTAGGGTCAACCCGTGCTGAGCTACGCGCTTGCGGGAGTCGTCCTTGCGATGGGGCTCCTGGCGATAACCGTCTGCGTCCGCCAGCAGAACCCACGGGTTCCGTTCATCGCGATCCTGGCGCTGATCGTCTTCGTCCTTGTCGCGGCCATGGGGATGTTCGCCAGCTTCGCGCCGAGACCCTGACCCCTCTCGTACTTCTTCAAGAAGCGCTCGAAGGGCGCCGGCGCGCCTCCTCCCACCACGGCAAGCTCGAGCATGGCAGTCCGGTCGCCCGGGCTCTGACGCCGCAAATAGCGGGGTTGGCCCGGCGCCCCCAGAGGAGCCCGCCTATCCTGGGCTCTAGTGCGCAGCAGCCGGCTCGGCCGGCTGCGCACCATCCACTTAACTATGGCCAAGGACACCGAGAAGCTGATCCGCCAGCTGTCGCTGATCTCTTTCCTGATGGCGGAACGACGCCCCGTCTCGGCCCTCGAGATCCGCCAGGACGTGGAGGGCTACGCGCAGATGAGCAGCGACGAGGCCTTCAACCGGCGCTTCTACGCGGATCGCGCCGAGCTCTCCTCCCTCGGGATCGAGCTGAAGATCGACAAGCAGAGCGAGGGCTCCTACGAGGCGGAGACCTACACGCTTCCACCGGAGAACTTCTACCTGCCCTCGATCGAGTTCACCGACCAGGAGCTCGGTGGGCTGCGTACCGCGCTGACGCTGCTGGACGGCGAGTTCGCCTACGCCGAGCCGCTGCGCCTGGCGCTGCAGCAGCTGTCGTGGGGCAAGCCCTCGCCGCTGGCGGCGCCCGAGCAGCAGTCGGTCAAGCTGGCCATGACCGCCGGCCCG
>JBPCNQ010000087.1:0-5568 GCA_051001095.1 Thermoleophilaceae bacterium | reverse complement strand
TCTCGAGGCTGCTGGACAAGTCCGAGGATCCGGGTGAGACGCTCGACTACGGCTACCAGAAGCAGGTCGAGCTGCTGCAGAACGTGAAGAAGGGGATCGCCGACGTGGTGACCTCCAAGAAGCGCCTCCAGATGCAGTCCTCCAAGCTCGAGCAGTCGGTGGTCAAGCTGGACACCCAGGCGCGCCAGGCACTCTCCCAGGGCCGCGACGATCTCGCCCGCGCCGCGCTGGAGCGCAAGACCGTGGCCCAGACCGAGCTGCAGTCGCTGGACACCCAGATCAACGAGCTCGAGACTCAGCAGGAGCAGCTGACGGCCAACGAGAAGAAGCTGCGGACCAAGATCGAGACCTTCCGGACCAAGAAGGAAGTGATCAAGGCCCAGTACTCCGCCGCGGAGGCCCAGGTCAAGATTGGCGAGGCGGCCAACGGCGTGGGCGAGGAGATGGCCGACCTGGGGCTGGCGATCCAGCGGGCCGAGGACAAGACCGATCAGATGAAGGCCCGTGCGGGGGCCGTCGAAGAGCTCGAGGCGGCCGGCACGTTCGAGGATCTCGGGCAACTCGGCGGAGGCCAGGACGACATCGACCGAGAGCTGGCCTCCCTGGGCGCGGGCGGCCAGGTCGACGACGAGCTGTCCAAGATGAAGGCCGAGCTGGGAACCGGCGGCGGCGACTCCCCCCAGCTCGAGCAGGGTAAGGAGGGCGCATGATCGTACGCCTCTCCGGGGAGGGCCAGTTCAACCTGCCCGACGAGGACGCCGACCGCCTCAACCAGCTGGACAACGAAGCCGTCGCCGCGGTCGAGGGCGGCGAAGAGGACGTCTTCCGCAAGCTGTGGAGCCAGATGCTCGAGCTGGTGGAGACCGACGGCAGCCCCGTCGGCGAAGAAGACCTCGTGGAGTCCGACGTGATCCTGCCGCCCCGCGACGTGTCCTTTGCCGAGGCTCAGGGTGAGTTCACCGGCGAGGGCCTGATTCCTGACTGAGAATCTCGGTGCGGTGCTCGCCCGATCGATGATCGGGCTGCGCTCCTCCCGCGGGCATGCCTTCCGAAGCTCGTATCTGCGTCTTCGCGGGGTCGCGCGACGGCGCTGATCCCGCCTACACCGAGGCCGCCGCCCGGCTGGCCGAGGCCATCGTGGCCGCGGGCCTGGGCCTGGTCTACGGCGGGGGTCGCGTCGGCCTGATGGGCGCGGTGGCCGACGCGGCGCTGGCGGAGGGCGGCGAGGTGATCGGCGTGATCCCCTTGGCGCTGCAGCGGCGGGAGATCGCGCATCGCGGCCTGACCGAGCTCCACGTGGTCGAGTCCATGCACGAGCGCAAGACGATGATGGCCCAGCTCTGCGACGCCTTCGTGGCACTGCCCGGGGGCTTCGGCACCTTGGACGAGCTGGTCGAGGCGGTGACCTGGAGCCAGCTGGGGATCCACTCCAAGCCGCTGGGGCTGCTCGACGTCGCCGGCTACTGGCAGCCGCTGCGCCGGCTGGTCGACCACGCGGTCGACCAGGACTTCGTGGCGCCGGCCGGCCGCGACCTGCTGATCTGGTCAGACGACCCGGCGGAGCTGCTCACCGCGCTGGACGAATGGCGCTCCGCGCGCGGCCGAGGCTGACACCGCGGCTACAGCGGGATGTCCCACAGCGGGAACCAGCGGGTCAGCTCGGGCTCGAAGGGGATTCCCTCATCGCTCAGCTGGGCCTTGACGCGCATCTCGGCTTCGGAGTCGCGCCGCTGCTCACCGCCCGAGGGCACGAAGGGGTAGAAGGCGCCCCGCTTGTAGTTGTAGATGAAGTACACCCGCCTGCTCTTTTGCTCGAAGGGGAAGACCGCGGCCAGCAGGCGGTCCCCGTAGCCGCCGGCCCCCAGCTCGGTGGACACGGTGTTCATGGCCACCACCAGGTCCTCGAAGTCGGGGTCGCGCAGGATGATCCAGCGGTAGCCGTGCTCGTCGTCGGAGGACTCGAGCGTGGTGCCGGTCTCCTCCGCGGTGCCGGCCAGCAGCTCCTGGGTGTCGCGCAGGATCTGCTCGAAGTCCGAGGTGGCCAGGGGCTGGAAGACGATGCCGGCAGCCGCCGTGGTCTTCATGTCCAGCTCGGTCTCCATGGCCACGTACGCGGTGGTCATGGCAAACAGCCGGTCCGGCGCAGCGGTCTTCAGCTTCTTGCTCCCGCCCAGCAGAGCGTCGAAGAAGCCCACCCTAGGCGGCCTGCAGCTGGGCTTCCAGCGCCTGCAGACGCTCGATCCGCTTCTCCATCGGCGGGTGGGTGGAGAACACGTTCTTGATCGAGCCCTTCACGCTGGCGGGCACGATGAAGAAGGCATTCATCCCCTGGGCCTCGCGCAGGTCGGTCTGCGGCACCCTCTCCATCGCCCCTGAGATGTTCAGCAGCGCCGAGGCGAGGGCGCTGGGCCGGCCCGTGGTAAGCGCGGCGCCGCGGTCGGCCGTGAACTCGCGGTAGCGCGACAGGGCCATCATCAGGACGAAGGAGACGGCGTAGACCACCGCCGAGGCGATAATCACGGCGAAGAAGGGCAGCCCGCCGTCGTCGTCGTCGCTGCCCCCGAAGAAGAAGGAGAACTGCAGGATCATCGCCGCGACGCTGGCGAAGAAGCTGGCGACGGTCATGATCAGCACGTCGCGGTTCTTGACGTGGGAGAGCTCGTGGGCCATCACGCCCTCCAGCTCGGCGGGCGAGAGCGTGCGCATGATGCCCGTGGTGGCACACACCGTGGCTGACTTCTGCGAGCGCCCGACGGCGAAGGCGTTGGGCACGTCGGTGTCGGCCACCGCGATCTTCGGCTTTGGCAGGTCGGCCTGGATGCACAGGCGCTCGATCATCGCGTGCAGGCCGGGGGCGTCCTGGGGAGAGACCTCCTTTGCCCCCATCGAGGCCAGCGCCAGCCTGTCCGACACGAACAGCTGGGCCAGGGCGAGGCCGCCGAGGACCACGACGAGCACGACGGCCTGCGTTCCGACGGCGAACAGCACTCCGGCGAATCCCACGTACAGCAGGCCGAGAAGGAACATGGTCAGCAGCATCCGCGCCTGGAGGCCCGGATCACGCTTGAAGACCGCCTTCGAATCAGCCATTGCGTCAAGTGTAGGGGAGGGGTGCACGAACGCTTGCAGGGGTGACGGATCGCCCCAAAACGGGGCAGGGCCCGTGCTACGGTGCTTCCCCGTTCGGCCGCCCAAAGGCCTGCATAACGGCGGTAAACGCCATCGTTCTACGTCCCTGGCCGCCTGCTCGCTCGCCCATGAAAAAGTACTTCTGGCTCCCCATCCTGATGGCGCTCGCCGCTTACGTCCTGTTGCCGCTGCCGGGCGAGGGAAAACCGCCTCTGTCCAAGCGGATCGAGGGCAAGCGAACCGAGGTCGAGAAGAGCAAGCGCCGGGAGGGTGTGCTGACCACCGACATCACGGGGATCAACAACCGCATCCGCGGCCTCCAGGGCCAGATCAGCGGCACCCGGCAGCGCCTCGTCACGGTCCAGGGCGACCTCGACGACAAGCGCGCCGAGCTGCTGGCGGTGCGCAACCGGCTCGGGGTGGCCCGCGACCGCCTCGTGCGCGTGCGCGCGGAGCTGAAGGCTTCGCGCCGCGCGCTGCGCGACCGCCTGGTCGAGCTCTACAAGGCCGATCAGCCCGACGCCCTGACCGTGGTGCTGGAGGCCGACGGCTTCAACGACCTGCTGGAGCGCACCGACTTCCTCGAGCGGATCTCCGACCAGGACGGCGACGTGCTCAAGAAGGTGAGGGTGCTCAAGGCCAAGGCCGAGAAGACCGAGAGGCTGCTCGCCACGCTGGAGCGCCAGCGCCGGCAGGCCGCCGAGACGATCCTGCGCCGGCGCGATGACATATCCGCGACCAAGGATCGGCTGACAACCGCGCAGGGCGACCTGCGCAGCGCGCGCAACGGGCGCCGGACCACGCTCGCCCGGGTGCGCCAGACCCGCCACGCCGACCAGGGGGACCTGGCCGGGATGGAGCGCGAGCAACAGAAGATCCGGAGCCGCCTGGCGTCTGCGGGCAGCCCGGGCGCCGGGCCGATCCGCAAGGGCTCGGGCCGGCTGATCTGGCCAGTGAACGGGCCGATCACCGGGTCCTTCGGGGAGCAGCGCCCGGGACATATCCACGCCGGGATCGACATCGCCGCGCCCAACGGCACCCCCATTCGCGCCGCCGACTCGGGCAGGGTCGTGCTGATGGCGCCCACCGGTGGCTACGGGAACTACACCTGCATCCAGCACACGGCCAGCATGTCCACGTGCTACGCCCATCAGTCTCGCTTCGGGACCTCGCAGGGGGCGTCGGTGAGGCAGGGTCAGGTGATCGGCTACGTGGGCAACACCGGGCACTCGTTCGGCAACCACCTCCACTTCGAGGTGCGCATCAACGGCTCGCCGGTCCAGCCCTTGGGTTACCTCTAGCGGCCGTCCATGGCCGGGCCTTGATGGCCATGCAGCCATCCCGGCTCCGGAAACGGGCGGCTTCGCCGCCCTCCAGTTTTCTCCTGTCCCGCGGGTGCAGCCCGAGCTTCACCTCGGTCCTCTGACGCTGCAGACCTTCGGCATCTGCTTCGCCTTCGCCTTCCTGGGCTCCGGCGCGGTCCTGGCCCGGCGGCTGAGCGAGATCCACAAGCCCGCCGACTGGGCCTAAAAGATGGTATCCGCCGCCGCCATCGGTGGGCTGGTGGGCTCGCGCGTGGACTACCTGGCCCAGAACTGGAGCGCCGTCTCGGGCGATCTGTTGGGCAACCTCTTCTCCGGCTCCGGCCTGGTCTGGTTCGGCGGGCTGGTGGGGGGCGCGCTGGGCGTGGTGCTGTGGGCCCGCTGGCGCGGCTTCCTCAACGCGTCGATGCTCGACGCCTGCGCCCCGGGGCTCGCCTTCGGGTACGCGATCGGCCGCGTGGGCTGTCAGGTCTCGGGTGACGGCGACTACGGCAAGGCCACCGACCTCCCGTGGGGTATGGCCTACCCCGACGGCACGCGCCCGACGACCGAGGAGGTGCAGCCCACGCCGGTGTTCGAGTCGGTGGCGATGGGCCTGGTGGCGTTGGTGCTGTGGAACCTTCGCGACAGGTATCGGCCCGGCGTGCTGTTCGGCATCTACCTGGTGCTGGCGGGGATCGAGCGGCTGCTGATCGAGATCATCAGGCGCAACGAAGTGGTGGTGGCCGGCCTCACCCAGCCCCAGCTGATCAGCGTGGCGATGATCGCCGCCGGGGTGGCCCTGCTGGCGCTCAGGCGCCCGTGGGGCCCGGTCGCGCGGACCGCCTGAGGCCATCGCGCAGGCCGCCCAGCGCGGCGGCCGCGCACAGCGCCAGCGCCACCGAGGCACCGGCCGCGCCGCCGAGGTGGAAGGAGGAGTAGATGCCCACTACGCCGGCGCCCGTAGCCACGGCGGCGCCGGCGACCATTGCTCGTCCCGGGGTGGAGGCCCGATCCCCGACGGCCGCGGCGGGGGCGACGAGCACCGCCAGCACCAGCAGGCTCCCCAGCCCCTGGACCGCCAACGCCACGGCGGCGGCGAGCACCAGCAGCAGGGCGACGCGCACCCGGCCGGGGG
>JBPCNQ010000086.1:0-11910 GCA_051001095.1 Thermoleophilaceae bacterium | reverse complement strand
GCCATCGGCCTCTTCCTCTACCTGGTCCTGCTCGAGATCGTGGCCGTGCCGGTCTTCGGCGTGCTGCTACTGGGCCCCGACCTGGTCGGCGCCTTTCCGCAGTTGCTGGCGATCCTGCTGGCGGCCGACATCGGCCTCGCTGCGGTTGGCGCGCTGGTGGCTGCGCTGGCCTCGGAGTCCAACGCCCGCGAGCTGATCGTGCCGCTGCTGCTGCTCCCGCTGCTGGTCCCGCTGCTGATCGCCGCCGCCTCGGCCACCGAGCCGCTCATGCGCCAGACGCCGGTGGCCGAGGACTTCGGTCACTGGCTGGCCTTTCTGGCGGGCTACGACCTGCTGTTCTGCCTGATCGCCCTGGCGGTGTTCGATTTCCTGCTCGACGACTAGCCGGGGGGAGCCTCGGTGCGGTAGGTAGGCTCTGAAGCGTGTACTCGAAGGGATTTCGCCCCCTGGCCGTGGTCACCGTGATCGCCATCCTCGCCTCGTTCGCGCTGGTGTTCTTCTACGCGCCCAACGACGCCGACCAGGGCTTCATCCAGAAGATCTTCTATATCCACGTGCCCATGGCCATCGTCGCCCTGGGGGGCTTCGTGGCCGGGGGGCTGATGGCGATCAAGCACCTGCGCAGCGGCGATCGCTCGTGGGACATGCGCTCGTACGTGGCCATCCACCTGTCGATCATCCTCGGGCTGGCCGTGCTGGTCACGGGCGCCATCTGGGCCAAGGCCTCGTGGGGACACTGGTGGGTGTGGGACGAGCCGGTGCTGGTCTCCTTCCTGGTCGTGTTCCTCCTCTACTGCGTCTACTACCCGCTGCGCTTCTCGATCGAGGACCCGGAGCGCCAGGCGCGTTACTCCTCGGTGTTCGCAATCGCCGCCGGAGCGTTCGTGCCGATCAACTTCGCGGCGGTTCGCATGGCGCAGTCCTTCACCCACCCGCGGGTGCTCTCCCAGACCGGCGGCAACCTGCCGGGCGACATGCGGCTGACCTTCCTGGTCTGCATCGTGGCCATGACGCTGCTGTTCGTGACCCTGTGGAAGCTCGAGCTGACCGCCAAGCACGCCTCGGTGCAGCTCAAGCGACTGCGCACGCGGCTCGAAGCCACCGCCCAGCCATGAGCAGGCGGCGCCTGCGAATGGATCTCTCGTCTTGAGCAGGCGGCGCCTGCGAATGGGGCTCTCCTAGCCGATGCCCGCCCTTCCGCTCGACGAGGCGGGCAGGTACGTGGCCGGCGCGTACGTGGTCTTCCTGACGCTGATCGTGATCTACGTGGCGATCATCGGGGCGAAGGTCTCGCGGATCGAGCGGGAGGTCGGCGAGTTGCTGGAGCTGACCGAGCGCGAACCCGAGCTTCCGGGACCCGAGGAGGCCGGGCAGAGCCCGGCCGTTCAAGACAGGCCGGAGGCCGAGCAATCGACCCAAGGGGCGGGGCTTCAAGCTCCGCCGAGGTAATCCGAATGAGGCGCTCGCCCGACACGCGGCCAAAGGTCGAACCGTGAGCTACGAGCTGCTCGCCCTCGGCGTCTCCCACCACACCGCCTCGCTGTCCCTGCGCGAGAAGCTGGCCATGCCCGAGGGCCGCGCCACGGCCGTCCTATCCGAGCTGCGGGCCGGCGACGCCGTGCACGAGGCCGTGGTGGTCTCCACCTGCAACCGCACCGAGCTCTACCTGATCACCCCCGACGCCGTGGAGGCCGAGAGCGCCGCGCTCGCCGTACTGTCCCGCCAGGCCGAGATCCGCCCCACCGAGCTGACCGGCTCGCTCTACGCGATGCGCGACCGCGAGGCGGTGCGCCACCTGTTCTCCGTGGCCGCGGGCCTCGACTCGATGATCATCGGCGAGGCCGAGATCCAGGGCCAGATCAAGCGCGCCTACGAGCTGGCGCTGGTCGAGGGCGCAACGGGTCCGATCACCAACCGCCTGTTCCGCGAGGCGCTCGGCGCCGGCAAGCGGGTGCGCACCGAGACCGGGGTGGGGCGCTCACGGGTGTCGGTGTCCTCGGTGGCCGTGGAGCTGGCCGGGGCGATGCTCGGCGACCTCTCCCAGCGGCGTGTGCTGGTGATCGGGGCCGGGGAGACCGGCGAGCTGACCGCCCGTGCGCTGCGCGCCAACGGGGTGCAGACGGTGTTCGTGGCCAACCGCCGCTACGACCGGGCGATCGGGCTGGCCCAGCGTTTCGGGGGCTCCGCCGTGCGCTTCGACGATCTCCCCACCGAGCTGGCGCGCACCGACATCGTGGTCTCCTCCACCGCTTCGCCCCACCAGATCCTGGACCGCGACGACCTGGAGCTGACGATGGCCGAGCGCCCTGACCGTCCGCTGGTGGTGATCGACATCGCGGTGCCCCGCGACGTCGATCCCGCCGCTCGGGACTTGCCGGGCGTGGCCCTGTACGACATGGACGACCTCCAGCGCGCCGCCGCGCGCGGGCGCAGCGTGCGCGAGGCCGAGGCCGCGCGGGCGCGGTCTCTGGTCAAGGAGGAGGTCGAGCGCTTCGACTCCTGGCTGGCCAGCCTCGACGTGGTCCCCACCATCGCGGCGCTGCGCGAGCGCGGCGAGCACATCGTCCAGACCGTGCTTGCCGAGAACCGGCATCGCTGGGAGTCGCTTTCCGACGCCGACCGCGAGCGGGTGGAGGTGATGGCCCGGGCGGTGGTGAGCCGGCTGCTGCACGAGCCCACCGTCCGGCTGAAGCAGTCAGCCGAGGCGCCCGACGGCGAAGGGGACCCGGCGAGGGACTCCTACTTCCACATCCAGACGCTCCGCGCGCTGTTCGGCCTGGACGCGCCCGCGCCGGCGCTCGATGGGCAGCGCGGCGCCCAGGTCACCGATCTCGATTCGCGCCGCCAGCGCCGTCACCAGCCGTGAGGCTGGGCAGCCGCGGCAGCGCCCTGGCCGTGGCCCAGGCGGAGCTGGTCCGCGATCGACTGGAGGCACTGGGCGAGCAGGTGGAGATGGTGACCATCAGGACGTCGGGCGACGAGCGCCCGGGGGGCCGACCGGCGCCCGAGACCCAGGACAAGGAGCGGTTCGTAACGGAGATCGAGGACGCCCTGGCCGACGGGCGGATCGACCTGGCCGTGCACTCGGCCAAGGACGTGCCGGCCGTGCTGCCCGACGGCCTGGCCATCGTCGGCGTGCCCGAGCGCTCCGACCCGCGCGACGCCGTCTGCGGCGCCGACGCCATGGCCGGCCTGCCCGAGGGCGCGGTGGTGGGAACCGCGAGCCTGCGCCGGCGGTCACAGCTGCTGGCGCTGCGCCCGGACCTCGACGTGCGCGAGGTGCGCGGCAACGTGGACACGCGCCTGCGCAAGCTGTCCCAGGGCGACTACGACGCGCTGGTCCTGGCCGCCGCCGGCCTTCGCCGCCTCGGCCGAAGCGAGGGCGAGCCGATCCCCTGGGAGGAGATGGTGCCCGCGCCCGGTCAGGGCTGTCTCGCCCTCGAGGGTCGTACCGACGACGCGCGCGTGGGCGAGCTGGCGGCGGCGCTGACCGATCACGCGGCGCTGGTCGCGCTCACGGCCGAGCGCGCGCTGGTGGCCGGGCTTCAGGCCACCTGCCACACTCCGGTGGGGGCCTACGCGCGCGAGCACGACGGTGCGCTGCACCTCGATGGCTTCGCGGGCAGACCGGACGGAGCGGCGTGGGTGCGCGACACCCTCGAAGGCGATCTGGCAAAGCCCGCCGCCCTGGGTGTGGCGGTAGCCGAGCGGATGCTCGCCGCGGGGGCCCGCGAAGTGCTCGGCCGGGCCGGTTAGCGTCTCCGTGATGGCCGTAGGCGTCGTCTACCTGGTGGGAGCCGGCCCCGGCGACCCCGGGCTGATGACCCGCCGCTCGCTGGAGCTGATCGCCGAGGCCGACGCCATCCTCTATGACCGCCTGATCCCCGCCGACGCGCTCGGCGGAGCGCGCGAGGACTGCGAGCTGACCTACGTCGGCAAGGCCCCCGGCGACGTGGCCATGAGCCAGGACCGGGTCAATCAATTGCTCGTGGATCTGGGCGGGGCCGGCAAGCGGGTCGTGCGGCTCAAGGGCGGCGACCCGTTCGTGTTCGGACGCGGCGGCGAGGAGGCCGAGGCGCTGCGCGGCGCCGGCGTGGACTTCGAGGTCGTTCCCGGCGTGACGTCCGGCGTGGCCGCCCCCGCGTACGCGGGCATCCCGGTCACCCACCGCGACGCCGCCTCGGCCGTCGCTTTCGTGACCGGCCACGAAGCTCCGGAGAAGGCTGGGAGGCATTCGGCATCGGCGCCCGATCCTTCCCAGCCCGAGACGGCACTGGACTGGGAAGCCTTGGCCCGCTTCCCCGGCACGCTCGTGCTCTACATGGGCGTGAAGAACCTGCCGCTGATCGCCGAGCGCCTGAGAGCCGCCGGACGCGACGCCGGCGAGCCCGCAGCGGTGATTCAGCAGGGTACACTCCCGGCCCAGCGAACGGCCACGGGCACGCTCGGAGACATCGCCGAGCGGGTGGCCGCGGAGGGCATCCGGGCCCCGGCAATCACCGTGATCGGTCCTGCGGCCGGCCTGCGCGAGGGGCTCGCCTGGCTGGAGCGCCGGCCCCTGCACGGGCGCAGCGTCGCCGTGACCCGCGCCCGGGCGCAGGCCGGCGGGCTGGCCGCCCGTCTGCGCACGCTGGGCGCGGAGGTGGTGGAGACGCCGGTCATCCGAATACAGCCGCGACCGGTCCCGCCCGAGCTCGCACGAATCGGCGACTACTCGCTTGTCTGCCTCACGAGCCCCAACGGCGCCTCGCTGCTGCTGGAGGGACTGGCCTCCCACGGTCTGGACGCGCGCGCCCTGGCCGGCGCGAACGTGGCCGCGATCGGTCCCGGGACGGCCCGCGAGCTGGCCGCGCACGGGATCCGCCCCGACGTCGTCCCGCCGCGGTCGATCGCCGAGTCGCTGGTGGACGCGCTCGAAGAAGTGCCGGTGGAGGGCCGGCGCGTGATGGTGGCCCGCGCCGCCAAGGCGCGCGATGTCCTGCCCGAGGCGCTGACAGCCCGCGGGGCGCAGGTGGACGTCCTGGCGCTGTACGACACCGTGGCCGAGCCCCTTGGCGACGCCCAGGCCGCGGCGTTGGATTCGGCTGACTACGTGACTTTCACCTCCTCCTCCACCGTGCGTTATCTGATGGAGACCGCGGGCGCGTTCCCCGCCGGGGCGCGTCTGGTGTCGATCGGGCCCGTGACCAGCGCCACCGCGCGCGAGCGCGGGCTGGAGGTGCACGTGGAGGCGCAGCGCCACGACGTCGAAGGACTGGTGGAGGCGCTGGTGGCCGACGCGGCGGAGCGCTCGCCGTGAATCGTCACGCTGCTCACCGACTACGGGCGCGAGGACGACTTCGCCGGCATCTGCCACGGTCGGCTACCTTCCACGGCCGCGATCTGTTCGCGCCGGTCGCGGCGAAGCTGGCGATTGGCGCCGAGATCGCCGATGCGGGCACTCCGTTGGACCCCGGCGAGCTGCAGGTGATCGAGCTGCCGCGCGCCTCTGTGGACGGCCACGCCCTGGTGGCCCACGTGCTCTACACCGACGGCTTCGGCAACGCGACGCTGGACGCCGGCCACGAGGATCTGGCCGGCAGCGGCCGGACCCTGGGTCGCCCCGTCGATGTCCAGGTAGGCGACCGCCGTGTGGCGGCCACCTACACCTCCACCTTTGCGGACGTGGAGCCCGGCGAGGCGATCGTCTACGAGGACGCCCAGCGCTCGTTGGCCGTCGCGATCAACCGCGGCGACGCGGCGGCCACGCTCGGTCTGGCGCCCGATGCCGAGGTGCGGCTGCGCCCATGATGATCGGGTATCCGCGCGCCCACCATCGGCTGATCGACTCCACCAACCGGGTGGCACGCGACCTGGTCGCCGCGGGCGCGCCGCACGGAACGCTCGTGACGGCGGGCGAGCAGAGCGCGGGGCGCGGTCGGTCCGACCGGGCCTGGATGGCGCCCGCCGGCTCCTCGGTGCTGATGTCGGTCGTGCTGCGTGAGCTGGGAGGAGGCGGCGCGCTGCTTCCCCTCACCGCGTCGGTCGCCGTGTCGGACGTCCTCGACGAGTGGGTCGGCGCGGTGAGCATCAAGTGGCCCAACGACGTGTGGATCGGCGGGCGCAAGGTCGCGGGCATCCTCGTGGAGGGGAGGCCGCACGAGGATTGGGTCGTGCTCGGGATAGGGCTAAACGTCCTGACCGCAGCCGGCGCCTTCCCACCCGAGCTTCGCGAGTCGGCGACCTCCATCGCGGCGGCCGGCGGAGGCACGCCCGCCCTCGAGGAGGTTCTGGCGCTGCTGCTGACCACGCTTCACCGGCGGCTGGGACAGACGGCGTCCGCGGTCCTCGCCGCCTGGCGGGAGCGAGACGCGCTGCTCGGCTCCGCCATCGCCTGGGACGGCGGCGAGGGCGTGGCGGCGGGGATAGACGACTCGGGCGCGCTGCTGGTGGACGTCGCGGGCGGGCGGGTCGCACTCGACGCGGGCGAGGTCCACCTCGGTGCGATGCTCTGAGGCATGCTGGAGATCGATCGCGAGCAGGCGCTGGCCTACCGGTGGCCGGGCACCGCCCTGGTTCCCGAGGGCGAGGCGGGCCTCAGGGCAGTCGTCGCCAGCGCCGTCGGGCGAAGGAGGCTGCGGACCTGGCCGACCAGGCCTCCGCGGTGGCCACCGCCCGCGACTGCAACTCGGTGACCGTGCGGACCGTCTGACTCAGGCCGCGTCGCGCTCTTGCGCGTCGTTGCCGCCGTGACCCTTCTTCTTGCCTCCGCGCCCGCTGCGCTGGGTGGCCTGCGCGTCAGCGTCGGTGCCGGCGTCCTCGCCCCCGCCGCCCCTGCCGCGCCCGCGGCGGCGCCCCCCACGGCGCCGGCGGCCCTTCGGAAAGTTCTTCAGCAGCTCGCGGGCCAGCGCCGACGGCTTGCGCGCCAGCCGCATCCGTGCCCCGTCCAGCACCTGCTGGGCCTCGGGCGTGTGGGCCAGGGCGGCGGCCAGCAGAGCCGCGCTCAACCGCCGGTCCTGCTTCTTGGATGCCTGCACCAGCCGCCGTGCGTTGCGTCCGTGGGCGCCTCCGGAGGAGTTGACCAGCAGGCCCAGCAGCCGCTTGGTCTCGGGCCAGCGCGATACCGCGTACTCCTCGTGCACCTCGCGTGAGTACTCGGCCAGGTGCCAGATCCAGCGCGAAGCCTGGTCGCGACGCCCGATCGGCTTCTCGGCCATCGCCTGGAGCAGCACCTTCACCCCTTCGCGGCGCTCGTCGCGCGACCACCCGCCCACCAGCTCGACGGCCTCGTCGAAGGCCTCGGGATCCATGAGCTGGCCGACCTCGGCCAGCGCGCGCAGCCGCAGCTGGGCGTCGCGGTTTCGCTGCAGGCAGGTGACCAGATAGCGGCGGCGCAGCTCGCCGGTGGCATCGAAGTGGAGCATGGCCTTCACGCGGCGCCAGTTGCTCGACGTCACGCGCGCCCCGGCCAGCGCCGCCCAGGCGTGCTGCTCGCCCCACGAGAGATGCTCCACGGCGATCCGCCACAGCTCGCGCTCGAACACCTGGGCCCGGCGCTCCTCGTCGGCGGTCACCGGTACCACGCGGCGCTCCACGCGCAGCCGGCGGCCGCGACCGCGACGCACCGGGCCGACCACGATCGCGCCGCCGCGGTACACGTCGCGATCGAGCAGTGAATGAAGGGTCACGACGGGGTCGTCGTTGGTGGTGGCCGGGTGCACGAAGTCGACGACGATGCCGGCCTCCTTGCCCGGCTGGCGCCGCGTCACGCGGCCCACGCGCTGCTGGTAGATGCGCCGCGACGCCGTGGGGGCCAGGTGCATGCAGACCGTCGCCCGCGGCGAGTTCCAGCCCTCGGCCAGCAGCTGGGCGTTGCAGAGCACGTCGATCTCACCCCGCTCGTAGGCGGCCAGGGTACGCGTGAGCTCGCGCTTGGGCGTCTCGCCCGAGACGGCTACCGCCTTGATGCCCTGCTCCTTGAAGGCGGCTGCCACGTGGTGCGCGTGGCGGACGCCGGCCGTGTACACCACGCCGGGCAGGTCCTTGAAGCGGACCTTGTACAGGTCGGCTATGGCCAGGTTGAACGGTGTCTGATCAAGCAGCGCGGCCAGCTCCTCCTGGTCGAAGTCCTGGTCGACCTCACCCTTGCGCAGGGGCACCTTGGAGATCGAGCGCACGCCGACGCCCGGCGGGATCCGCACGCAGCGCAGCGGCGCGATCACGCCCCGGCGCGCTGCCTGGGCCAGGTCGAAGCGCGAGGTCTGGGTGGGGAAGAGGTCGGTCACGTGGCGCGCGATCAGCGCGCCGGTAGCCGTCATGCCCACGTAGATCGGGCCCTGCCACTGCCGGATCGAGGCCGAGGTCTTCTCGCCCAGCGCGGTGTGCGCCTCGTCGCAGATGACGATCGTGTAGGCGTCGGAGATCTCACCCACGTTGCGCACGAACCACTGGTAGGTCTCGACGGTGACCGGGCCCTCGACGTTGGGATCCTTGTCCGTGCCCTTCATCAGCGGTGCGGAGAGGCGCTTCTTGTAGCCGCGGTCGGCCAGCTCGCCGTTGAACTGGTCCACCAGGTTGCGGCGGTGGGTGAGGATCAGCACCCCGCCCGTGCGCGATGCCTCGGCGAAGCCCACGGCGGCCACCGTCTTGCCCGCCCCGGTGGCGTGCTCGAACCAGAAGCGACGGGCGGCGCCGGGGTCGTACGCGGGGGCGACCTCGTGCTCCTCGGCCGCCTCCTCCTCGGCCTCCTCGGCGGCGTCCCAGTCCAGCGGCTCGTCCTCCCCGGAGAGCTCGTCGTCCCCCTCGAGCTCCACCTCGCCGGAGGGCAGCTCCTCGACCGCGGTCGCCTTGGACCCGTTGAATCCGTTGGCGGAGCGCAGGGCCGAGGCCTGGACCTCTGCGGTCAGCGCGATCAGCGTTCCGGACAGGGCATCGACCTGGTGGGCGGACAGCGTGGTCCCGTCCACCAGCTTGGGCTCGCTCTCGGAGAGCAGGCGCTCCAGGCCCAGGATCAGCGAGAACTCGCGGCGCCACTCCACCGACGGCACCTCCCGATCGGCGTCCAGCTCGACCAGGGCGGCATCGAGCGCGCGCCGGCGAGCCGTGCCGGGGGCGAGCGCCGAGGCGGCGTCTTCGCCTTCGAGCACGAAGGTCTCGCGGGCAAACGCTTCGGCGCGCTTCAGATCGCCGCCGGAAACCGGCGCCGACTCAACCAGGGAAGTGCTTTCAGCCATGAGGCCTCTGGATCTCGGAAGGGAATCGGGCGCGCTGCGAGCCACGGTGGGTACGAGGGCCTACGGTGGAGGCAGCGCTCTGCCCGGTGATGGAGCCGCTCATCGCAAGTTCCGCGAGCGGCGGGCACGGCATGTTCGTAAAGCCGCGACTGCCCTTATTACAGCACAGATAAACCGATCCGACGATAGCCGGCGTCTGTCAGGGTCACTCGCATGAAGCGCAACGTCGTGTTCGCTGCGGTCGCCGCCGTGCTGGTGGCCCTGGTGGTCATCGGCCTCCTCAGCGCTCGCGACTCCAGCAGCGACAAGGTGCGCCGTCCCAGCGAGCCCGCCGGCCCCTCGCTCCGTCAGGCCCGCGCCCAGCTTCAGGGCGCCCCCGCTCCCCTGGCCGCCGTGCACGCCCAGTCCTCGCAGCTGCTGGGCGGGGGCGCCAAGGCCTTCGCCGCGCGCCTGAGAGAGCTCCGGGGCCACCCCGTGGTCGTGAACAAGTGGGGCTCATGGTGCCCCCCCTGCCGGGCGGAGTTCCCGGCCTTCCAGCGCGCGTCGGCCAGGTACGGCAAGAAGGTCGCCTTCCTGGGCGTGGACGGTCAGGACAACGCGCGCGACGCCCGCCGGTTCCTGGCCCGCTTCCCGGTTTCCTACCCCAGCTACGTGGACTCGGACCTCGGGATCGCGCGCCGGCTCAAGGCCGTCCAGGCCTTCCCGTCGACGGTCTTCTACGACTCCAAGGGCGAGGTCGCCTACATCAAGCAGGGCTCCTACCCCGACGAGCGGGCTCTGGCCGCCGACATCCGCCGGTACGCTCGCTAAATCTCGGCGCAGACGACCTTCCGTGTACGACGTGCGCGCTCGCAGGAGGACGTCGACGACGCCCTGGAGCTGCGCCGGCAGGTGTTCGGCCACGAGCAGGGAGTGACCTTCGAGGCCGACCGCGACGGCCGCGACGGCGAGGCCGTGCACCTGGTCGCCCTGGCCAAAGAGCGCGTGATCGGCACCTGCCGGCTGCTGCCCACGGGCGCCGAGGTGCGCCTGGGACGCATGGTGGTGGAGCCCGCCGTGCGCGGCGGCGGCGTGGGCGCCCGGCTGCTCGAGGTAGCCGACCGCGTGTGTGAGGAGATGGGCCACGACCTGGTGGTGGCCCACGCGCAGGTCGCCGCCCGCGGCGTGTACGACCGGGCGGGCTACATCCAGCGGGGAGAGCCGTTCGTGGAGCAGGGCATCGAGCACGTGACCATGGAGAAGGCCCTTGCCTGAGCTGCGGATCGACCCCCTGTCGGGCCTTCGGGTGATCATCGCCGACGAGCGTGGCGAGCGCCCGGGGGCGTGGCTCGGATCGGCGGGGCGCGCGCCCGTGGAGCCGCAGGCCGATCCCTTCCTCGAGGGCCACGAGGACCGGACCCCTCCCGAGGTCTACGCGCTGCGCCCGGGGGGAGGTCCCCCCGACGGGCCGGGCTGGCGCGTGCGCGTGGTGCCGAACAGGTTCCCGGCCCTGACCCCCGGCGAGGCGCCCCGGCCCGACCCGCTCGGCCAGGGGCGCGGCGAGCCCAACCTGTTCGCCGCCGGCCCGGCGTCGGGAGCCCACGAGGTGATCGTCAACGGTCCTGCGCCCGTGTCGTCGCTGCTCGACCTGGGGGCCGACGGCCTGGCCGAGGCGATGGTCGTCTGGCAGCAGCGGATGGCCGCCCATCCCGAGGCCGCCTACGTGCACCTGATCGTGAACGAGGGAGCGTCCGCGGGCGCCTCGCTCCCCCACACCCACGCCCAGCTCTACGCGCTGCCCTTCGTGCCCGCCGTGGTGGCCCGCGAGCGCGAGCGCTTCACCGCCTACCACGACCGCACGCAGGGTCGAGACCTCCAGGCCGATCTGCTGCAGGAAGAGGTCCGCCGCCGCGAGCGGATGGTGGCGGTGGGTCCCGACGCCGTGGCCCTCTGCCCCTTCGCCTCCCATGTGCCCTTCCACGTGCAGCTGCTGCCCCGAGCCCCGCGACCGCGCTTCGAGGACGGCGGGCCAACCGGCGCCGCGACCCTACACGAGGTGCTCGAGCGCCTGGCCGCCGCCGTCGGGGACATCCCCCCTCTGAACCTGTGGGTCCGTACCGCTCCGCCGGGCTCGACCTCGTTTAGCTGGCGGATCGACCTGCTCCCGCGGCTGGCCCATCCGGCCGGCCTGGAGATGGGCGCCGGCGTGCAGCTGTGCGTCCTGGCGCCTGAGCGCGCCGCCGAGCGGCTGCGCGGCGCCACCCCACCGGCGTGATCCTCGTCGCCTGCATGGTCGGCCTCGCCACCGCGGCGGGCGTCATCGCCGAGCACCAGCTCGGCAAGCGGGCCGAGCGCTCCGCCGGCTACGTGCTCGACGGGATGCTGTGGGTTCTGGTCCCGCTGATCACCTTCCTGAACGTGGTCGGACTGCAGCTGGACGGGCGAGTGGCCGCGGGGGTCGCCTTCGGCGCGATCGCGCTTGCCCTCTCCCTCCTGGCCGCCTACGTGATTGGCGGCCGGGTCCTCGGGCTGCCCCGCGCGGGCATCGGAGCGCTGATGCTGGTGTCGGCCTTCGGCAACACCGGCTTTCTCGGCCTGCCGTTCACCGTGGCCCTGTTCGGAGGCGGCGAGCTGGCCAACGCGATCATCTATGACCTGATCCTGACCACCGTGGGGATCTTCACCGTCGGCTTCTACATCGGCGCGGCCTTCGGCTCGG
>JBPCNQ010000085.1:0-3643 GCA_051001095.1 Thermoleophilaceae bacterium | reverse complement strand
GGTCGTCGAAGCGGTGGGAGCCGTCGGTGATGAAGCAGCCGTTGGCGAACATGCAATGGTCGCCAATCTCCACCAGCTCCACCGCGGCCACCATCGTGGCGATGTTCAGAAACGTGCCTGCGCCGATGCGGATGCGAGCCTGCCCAGGGGCGGTGAGCCACACGTTGGGCTCCAACAGCGTGCCCTCCCCCACCTCGAGCCGGCCCTCCCGGAGCGCCTCCAGCACGTTGCCCTGGATCGGCCAGCGTGCAAAGGCGCCGCGCCTCGCCAGCTCCCGGTGGATGGCCAGGCGGTTCCAGGGCAGCGAGTTGCGCTCGTACCAGCGCCACTTCTGGAGCCACAGCTTGGCTCGGGCCGGGTCCACGCGGGTGAGCTTCGCAGAGCCAAGGCCTCGATCGGCGGGTCTCGGTGTGAGGTTGGCCGCTGCCCGTTGTGGGCAAGCTCTCATGAACAGCGGCCGGAGGGTCCGCCCGCGGGAACGAGGAGAAGCCGATGCGCCGAGTCACCGTCAGCCTGCCGTCGCCCGCCATGGTCGTGGCCCTGATCGCCCTGTTCGCCGCTCTGGGCGGGTCGGCGTACGCGGCCAAGAAGATCAGCTCGAAGCAGATCCGCACCGGATCGGTGGGCACCCGGGCCGTGAAGAACCGCTCTCTGACGAGCCTCGACCTACGTAGGGACTCCCTGGGCGGGGCCACTATCCGCGAGGAGCGCCTGAACGCCAGCAAGATCGACGCACGACGCCTCAAGACCGTCCCGCGAGCCAACAGCGTGCCCAAGAACTCGGTCGGGGCGTCGGACTTGGGCCCCGTTACCCGGCGCTTCGGCGGCCCCGCGACCGTGGCCAACGGCGGGGTGGGCAAGCCCGGCGCCGACTGCAAGAAGGGAGAGCTCGTGCTGGGCGGCGGCGGCCGCTGGGCCGACTCGGTGCCCGGCGAGTCGATCCAGTCCAGCTACGCCGACTCCGACACGGCGTGGACGGCGATCGGGTTCAACGCCAGCGGAGCACCCCGCAGGTTCCAGGCGTTCGCGATGTGCCTGGCTCCGTGACCGCGCCACACCGGGGGTGAGCACGTTCGTGTGACGCTCTGCTCCCCCCGCTTGGACAGCTCTGAGGCCAGCTTCACGCGCCAGGAGAGAGATCGCGCAAAGTGGTTAGCCGAGTCGTGTACTCCTCCAGCCCTGCAGCAGTCGCCGGAGCCTGTTCGGATCGACCATCACAGCCCCTCCTGAGCGATCCGCGCGACGTACCTGCGCCCCAGCGCACGCATCGTGGGCGCGAAATCGAGGTAGGCGGAGCGTGTGCGGACCTCGAACCTCACACGCGCGGGCTCGTCAGCCGAGTAGATCAACCTGCCCTCCTGGACCACCGTCCCGAGCAGCTCGAGGCCCGCCTCGTCGAGCATGACGAGATCGATCTCGACTACGCCCAGGGCACCCGCCAGCGCCAGCGAAACCCGCTCGCGCTCGAGCAGGCCCAGGCACCGTGACGGCATGACCGCGATGTCCGCGTCGCTCTGCGCCCGATGCGCGCGAGCCGAACAGGTACGCGAAGCGAACGCCTGCGTCGCTCAGGACCCCCTGCGCCGCCGACTCAACCCGAACGGTCACAAGCCAAGTGTAGGTCGACCCGCGGCTACTCAGGCGGCCGCCGCGACCTTCGGTTGCGGTGGCCGTCGCCGCTTGGCGGCCCGCGGCTCCACTATCTCGGCCAGAAACTGCCCCGTGTAGGAGCCCTCCTTGGCCGCCACCTGCTCCGGCGTGCCCTGGGCCACGATCGTGCCGCCCTCCTCGCCCCCCTCGGGGCCCATGTCGATGATCCGGTCGGCGGTCTTGATCACATCGAGGTTGTGCTCGATCACCACCACGGTGTTTCCCTGCTCGACGAGGCGGTCCAGCATCTCCAGCAGTCGCTGCACGTCAGCGAAGTGCAGGCCGGTGGTGGGCTCATCCAGGATGTAGAGCGTCCGGCCGGTGGCCACCTTGGACAGCTCCGAGGCCAGCTTGACGCGCTGGGCCTCACCCCCCGACAGCGTCGTGGCCGGCTGGCCCAGACGCACGTAGTCCAGACCCACGTCGTGCAGGGCCTGCATCTTGCGCCTGATCTTCGGAATGTGCTGAAAGAAGTCGACCGCATCCTCGACGGTCATGTCCAGCACGTCGGCGATCGTGCGGCCCTTGAACCGCACCTCCAGGGTCTCGCGGTTGTAGCGCTTGCCGTCGCACTGCTCGCAGGGCACGTACACATCGGGCAGGAAGTGCATCTCGATCTTGATCTGACCGTCACCCCGGCACACCTCACAGCGCCCGCCCTTGACGTTGAAGGAGAAGCGGCCCGGCTTGTAGCCGCGCGCCCGGGCCTCCTGCGTGCGCGAGAACAGGTCGCGGATGGCGTCGAAGACGCCGATGTAGGTGGCCGGATTCGAGCGCGGCGTACGCCCGATCGGCGATTGGTCGATGTTGATGATCTTGTCGATCTCGTCCAGCCCCGAGATCCTGCGATGCGCGCCCGGTCGCTGCTTGGCCCGGTGCAGGCGGTTGGCCACCGCCTTGTAGAGCACCTCGTTGACCAGCGTCGACTTGCCCGACCCCGACACGCCGGTGACCGCACAGAACACGCCCAGCGGCACCTTGACGTTCACGTTGCGCAGGTTGTTCTGCGCCGCTCCCTCGATCTCCAGGTAGGCCGATGGCCGGCGCCGCTTGCGCGGCACGGGGATCTCGCGCACGCCGGAGAGGTACTGGCCGGTCAGCGAGCCGGCCACCTCCAGGATCTCCTCGAAGTGGCCCTCCGCCACCACGGCGCCACCGTGCTCGCCCGCGCCGGGGCCCATGTCCACGATGTGGTCGGCGGCGCGCATGGTGCCCTCGTCGTGCTCGACCACGATCACCGTGTTGCCCAGGTCGCGCAGCCTCTCCAGCGTTCCGATCGGGCGCTCGTTGTCGCGCTGGTGCAGGCCGATCGACGGCTCGTCGAGGATGTAGAGCACGCCCACCAGCGACGACCCGATCTGGGTGGCCAGCCGGATGCGCTGGGCCTCGCCGCCCGAGAGCGTGGCCGCCGCCCGCCCCAGCGACAGATAGCCCACGCCCACGTTGTCGAGGAAGCGCAGCCGCTCCTCGATCTCGCGCAGGATCAGCCGGGCGATCGCGCGCTCGGTGCCGGTCATCTCCAGGCCGTCGAACCACTCGATGGTGCGCCGGGCCGACATCGAGGTGAGCTGGTCGATGCCCAGCCCGCCGACCTTCACGGCCAGGCTCTCGGGTCGCAGGCGCGAGCCGTGGCACTCGGGGCAGGGCCGCACCGACATGTACTCCTCGATCTTCTCCCGCGAGTAGTCGGAGTCCGTCTCGCGGTAGCGGCGCTCGAGGTTGTGCAGGATACCCTCGAACCGCGTCATGTAGGAGCGCTTGCGCCCGTAGCGGTTGCGGTAGCTCACGTAGATCCGCTCGCCGTCGATGCCGTGGAGGAAGGTGTCGCGCACCCCATCGGAAAGGTCCTCCCACGGCGTGTCCAGGTCCACCTCCCACTTCTCCGCGATGGCCTGGGTCATCTGCTCGTAGTAGTTCGAGGCGCTGGTGGACCAGGGCAGGATGGCCCCCTGGGCGAGCGACAGGGAAGGGTCGGGCACGATCAGATCAGGGT
>JBPCNQ010000084.1:0-3874 GCA_051001095.1 Thermoleophilaceae bacterium | reverse complement strand
AAAGCCGGTGTCCTTGCCCTGGATCACGCCGCGGTGGTCGGCGGCGTCGATGGCGGCCACGTTGATCTCGAACTCCGAGGGCTCGTAGCCCTCGCGGTTGTCGTCCTCGGCGATGCCCAGGTCGGTGAGCACTGACTTCTGGCGCGGCTTGGCCTCGTCCTCCATCTCCATGTGCGCATCCAGCGCCACGAAGGTGCCGTCGGTCAGGCGGGCGATCGGGTTGATCTCGGCCAGGGTCATGTCGCGGTCCACGAAAAGCTGGGCCAGCCGGGTGAGGATCGGGACCAGCCGGGTGAGCTCCTTGCCGGTCACGCCGGTGGACGCGATGCACTGCTTGGCCAGGAAGTCCGAGATGGGGTAAAGGTTGGAGACGTGTTGGCGCCCGACGTGGTCGGGGTGGGTCTCGGAGACCTCTTCGATGTCGATGCCGCCCATGTCCGAGAACAGCATCATCGGGCGCTTGGCGGTGCCGTCCCAGACCACCGAGGCGTAGTACTCCTGCTCCACTTCGGCCTTGGGGTCCACCAGCACCCCGCGTGGGGTGTGCCCGTTGATCTCCAGCTCGAGGATGTCGGTGGCATGCTCCAGCGCCTGGTCGGGCGTGTCGGCGAACTTGACGCCGCCCGCCTTCATGCGCCCTCCGGTGAGCACCTGGGACTTGATCACCGTGGGGCCGGCGATGTCGGCGGCGATGTCGCGGGCCTGCTCGGGAGTGGTGGCAAAGCCGTACTTGGTGACCGGGATGCCGGCGTTCTCGATCAGGCGGCGGCTCTCGTACTCGAAGAAGCGCATGAGCGGCGCAAAGATATACCCCTAGGACATCCCGTAGGCCTCTCGAAGCTCGGGATCCTTCTCGGCCAGCTGCTCGGCCAGCTCCACCATGACCTTGCACTGCTTCCAGGTGGCGTCGTCCTGCATCTTGCCGTCGATCATGTGCACGCCGCGCCCGTCGGGGATGGCCTCGATCACCTTCTGGGCGAACTTGACCTCCTCGGGCTCGGGGGAGAAGACCTTCTTGGCGATGTCGATCTGCGCCGGGTGCAGCGACCACGCCCCGACGCAGCCCATCAGGAACGCCGCACGGAACTGGGCCTCGCAGCCCACCACGTCCTTGATGTCGCCGAACGGCCCGTAGTAGGGCAGGATCCCCGCCGAGGTGCAGGCGTCCACCATGCGCGCGATCGAGTAGTGCCACAGGTCCTGCTGGGCGGTGGGGCGCGGCGCATCCGGATCATCGGGATCGGGGTCGTTGACCACCAGGTAGCCGGGGTGCCCGCCGCCCACGCGGGTGGTCTTCATACGCCGCGAGGCCGCCAGGTCGGCCGGGCCGAAGCTCATGCCCTGCATGCGCGGCGAGGCGGTGGCGATCTCCTCCAGGTTCACCACGCCGATTCCGGTCTCCAGCAGCGCGTGGACCAGGATCGGTCGCTCCAGGCCGGCCCGGGCCTCGAGCTGGGCCAGCAGCCGGTCCACGTAGTGGATGTCCCAGGCGCCCTCGACCTTGGGCACCATGATCACGTCGAGCCGGTCGCCGATCTCGGTGACCAGCCGGGTCAGGTCCTCGAGCGCCCAGGGACTCTCGAGCGAGTTGACCCGCGTCCAGAGCTGCGCCTGGCCCAGGTCGATCTCCTTGCCCACCCGCACCAGGCCCTCGCGCGCGGCCTCCTTGTCCTCGACGGCGACCGCGTCCTCGAGGTTGCCGAGCACCACGTCGGCCTTGGCGGCCAGGTCTCCGAGCTTGCCGACGATCTTCTCGTTGGAGGGGTCGAAGAACTGGATCATCCTCGAGGGGGTGAGCGGAACCTCGCGGATGGGCTCCGGGGCGTCGAGGGCGAGGGGCTTGAAGAAGTCGCGAGGGCTGCGCATGGAGGGAGGCATTCCTTGGCTCGGGGCGCGGAAATCTACTGGTCACTAGAGTGGCGCGCCGATATGAGCGAGAGCCGCACCCAGGAGTTCAGCACCGATCAGGCGACGCGCGAGGCCTCGGGGGCCCGCCAGTACGGGCGCTACCTCGAGGAGTTCGATCAGGGCGCCGTCTACCAGCACTGGCCGGCCAAGACGGTCACCGAGTCCGATGACCACCTGTTCTGTTTGATCACCATGAACCACCACCCCCTGCACATCAACGACGTGTACGCGGGGGCCTCGCAACAGGGGCGCAACGTGGTGGTGGGCCCGCTGGTCTACGCGCTCGCCCTGGGCATGTCGGTAGGCGACGTGTCGGGCAAGGCGATCGCCAACCTGGCCACCGACGAGCTTCGCCACCCGGCGCCGGTCTTTCACGGCGACACGCTGTTCTGCGAGTCCGAGGTCCTGGAGGTCAAGGAGTCGCGCTCCAAGCCCGACCGCGGCGTGGTGCGCGTGCAGACGCGGGTGCTCAACCAGGACGGCACGCTGGTGGCCGAGTTCAAGCGCTCCGTGCTCGTGCCGCGCAAGAACCCGGCCTAGCGCTCGACGAGCAGGCGTCGCGGGGTGGCCCTGGGGCGGCTGCCGCCCGGGTGCTCCCTACCGGCGCGCTACATGGGCGACCCAGATGGTGACCTTTCGGCCGCCGCGAAAGCGTCCCGACGCCGTACCCACGCCGACCTGGCGGAAGCCGGCACTGAGCAGGATCGCCCGGTGGGGCGGGGACCCGGCCCATCCGTGAACCGCCTCGGCGGGACGCGCCCGCCCGCCCGGTTGCAGCAGCAGCGTCTCTCCGAGCATGCTGAAGCGACGCGAAGCCCGGATCCTCGGCTGGTGGCCGAAGTACCCGCGGCGGAGCATGAAGCGGGCATAGGCGGTCGCCGATCGATTGAGGCTTCGCGAGGAACGCAGAGGGCGGACGCCGTGGCGGGCGCGGAAGGCGTTGATGCGTTGCCTGGCGCGGCTTCCAGCGGCAACGGAGGAAGCGGTAGCGCCGGAGGGGGTCGAGGCGATGGCCGATGGGGCCGGCGTGGCGATGAGCGAGGCCGTGCAGGCCACGAGCACGGCCAAGGTGCTCGCACGCGCGTTTGTAACCGTCATACAGTCTCCTTCGTCGGCCTACGGGGTTAGCTGACGGGCTAGCGCTGAAAGAGCTGCGCTTCGTCGTCTCGGTTCAAACGGCGATTCGCCCCTGCTGATTGGTTCCCCCGCCTCCCTGCCTGGAAGCTCGGCGTTGGTCGCGCGGCATGCTACACGCTCGGTCGGGCGATGCCTCGGAGCCTCCAGTCACGGCCCGGTCGCGAAAGCCTCGGACAGCACCCTCTCAGGCGGGGAGGCGGCGCCGCAGGCGCCCAAGTTCTCCCAGGCCCTTCGAGCACGCCGCCTTGCTCCGGTCCAGCCGGACTCTCCTGCCGGGGGGCGTGGGGGAGAGGCCCAGCCTGCGCAGGCGGGCGTTGATCGAGTGCACCCGCCGCGTGTCCTCGCTCGTCGATGTGGCGAAGGTGATCGACAGGGACACCGAGACCTGGTCGCCGTTCTCCACCCAGTGGGGGGCGTGTGGGTAGACGTAGACCCCGTCGCCGGGGTGGAGGTCGAAGAGGAGTGGGTCCCTGGGTTCCCAGGCCACGTTGCGGTGGCCGCCGGACACCGTGTCCTCGAGCACGAGCTGCTCGGTCTCGTGGTCGGGGAAATGCCCGACGTACATCTTCTTCGTGCCGCGCACCTGCAGGAGGAAGTTGTGCTCGGGATCTGTGTGCGACGGCGTCATCGAGCCCGGCGCCGAGAGGAATATGAAGCCCTCCCGCTCGGTCATGCCGCCCTCGCGGTCGCGTACGTGTGGGACCGCCTCGTCGAGGCTCTCGTCGAGCAGCCGCTTGTACTCGGGATCGCGCTCGATGTTCTTGAGCACCATCCAGCATCCGTTGGTGTCGATGTTGCGGGCGATCTCGCCCACCGGCTGGTCGCTGCG
>JBPCNQ010000083.1:0-2583 GCA_051001095.1 Thermoleophilaceae bacterium | reverse complement strand
CGTCGGGCCTATTTCCTCGCCGGCCTCGCGCTCGCCTGCCCGCTGGCGACGCGCCTCGGCCTCCTCTTCAACAGCGCCTTGCTCGCCTACTATCTCCTACGGCGCGACCCGGACAGGCCGCCGCGCTGGCGCGGCGCCGCCGTCGCCGCGGGGCTCCTGCCGATCCTGGCCGCGCTGGGGCTGCTCGGCTGGTACAACCTCGTGCGCTTCGGCTCCCCGACCGAGATGGGGCTCGCCTGGCACGACATGGCCCCCGCCTTCCGCGCTGATTTCGCGCGCTACGGGGCGTTCAATCTGCACTACCTGCCCAAGAACCTCTACTATCAGTTCATCTCCTACACCCTCCTCACGAGCGACGGGGCCCAGAATGGCGGCGGGCTCTTCTGGATGACCCCCGTCTTACTGGGCGCACCCTACGCCGCCTGGCGTGGCCGGCGTGACCCCCTCGTCTGGGCCCTGCTCGGCAGTTGCGCCCTGGTCTACCTCCCGGTCGGGTTGGTGATGGGGACCGGGTACGTGACCTTCGGGCCGCGCTACCTCCTCGACCTCATGGTCCCGATCGTGGTCCTCGCCGCCAGGGGTATCCGCCGCTGGCCTGTGGGCACCCTGCTGCTCCTGATGCTCGTCGGGTGGGCCACCTACGCGTTCGGCTCCCTGTTGTGGTGGCGCTGGGATGGCCTCCTGTGACGATTGCTCCTCGGGGATGCCCCCGCGATCGCGGGCGCACGTCGACGACGCAGGGGGAGGGCTCGAATGCCGCGGATCGCCATCTTCATCGTGGCCTATAACGCCGAGGCGACCCTGGGGGGGGTGATCGAGCGGATCCCGGCCCCGATCATGGACAAGGTCGAGGAGATCTTCGTCTGCGACGACGCGAGCCAGGACCGCACGAGCGCGGTCGGCCGGGAGTACGCGCGCCGGCTCGGGGCGGGCAAGCTCGTGATCCACCGCAACCCGGTCAACCTGATGTACGGCGGCAACCAGCAGCGCGGCTATCGCTACGCGATCGAGCGCGGCTTCGACATCGTCGTGCTCCTCCACGGCGACAGGCAGTACGCGCCGGAAGTCATGCAGGAGTTGCTCACGCCGCTGGAGCGCGGGCAGGCCGCCATGGTGATGGGCTCGCGGATGCTGATCGAGGGCGGGGCGATCCGGGGCAACATGCCGCGGTACAAATTCGTCGGCAACAAGATCCTCACCCGGGCCCAGAACTTCCTGCTCGGCACCCGGCTGAGCGAGTTCCACTCGGGCTATCGCGCCTATGCGGTCGCGGCGCTCAGCACCATCCCGCTCGGGACGCTGACGCAGGACTGGCACTTCGACACGCAGATCATCCTGCACTTCCTGCAGCGCGGCTACCGGGTCAAGGAGGTGCCGATCCCGACCTATTACGGGGACGAGATCAGCCGCGTCAACGGCATCCCCTACGCCATCAACTGCATCCGCGAGTCGCTGGTCTTCGCGCTCGCCTATCGCTGGAGGAGCCGTGGGCGATCGGACGCCGCACGACCGCCTGCACCGCGACCCGAGGAGTAGCCACCAGCAGCTCGCGCGGCTGACGCGCCGGCTCGGTGCCTCGCCGGCCCTCGACGTCGGCGCGGCGCAGGGGCTCCTGGCCCGGCTCGTCGCGGGCAGCGGCCTGATCCTCGACGCGGTGGAGCCGCACCCCGCGTGGGCCGCGTGCGCGCGACCGTTCTATCGCGCCGTCCATGTCGGCACGGTGGCGGCGGCGGCGCTGTCGCCCCAGACCTACCGCACGGTCGTCTGCGGCGATGTGCTGGAGCACACCGCCGATCCGGTGGCGGCGCTGGGGCAGTTGCGCGCCGTCGCGACCGACGACGCGGCCTTCATCATCTCCCTGCCGCACGTCGCGCACCTGGCGATCCGCCTGCTGCTCCTCCTCGGGCGCTTCCCGCGGATGGAGCGCGGCATCCTCGACCGGACGCACCGCCACTTCTACACGCGCGACACGGCGGAGTAGACGTTGCGCGCCGCCGGGCTGCGCGTCGCGCACGCCTACCCGACCGGTATCCCGTGGCGCGGTCCAGCTCTCGCGGGCGAAGCCGAGCTGGGCGAGCCACTGATAGGACCACCCGGCCACGATGGGCTGCCCGGCGGAGTGGCGCGAGGGGTGGTAATAGAAGCCGCGCTCGGGGCTCGCCGCCGCGTCGCAGCGCGACCAGACGCTGCAGTCGACCGCATAGACCGGCTGGCCGCCGGCGAGCGGCTGGGCGGCGAGCAACGCCCGCCGCCCCGTCTCGTCGATACGCCCGTGCACGAGCGCGGCGTACAGGCTGCCCCAGCCCCGCCGATGCACCGGCTCGCCGCTCAGGTGGACCGGCGACGGCACCGCCCCGGCCGTCAGCAGGGCATCGCCCAACTCGAAGAGCGCGTCGGCACGCCGATACAGGCAGGCATAGAAGTCATTGCGGAATTCGCGCAAGGCGACTAGATTTGTGTCCATGTGCGCAAGTGTGCCACCGCCACCCGGCACGGCGCTACCGCCACCACGCAGAATTCAGGAAACAGTTAAATCACAAGCTTAGGCGGGGGAGTCATCACATAGATAGCCCCGGCTCCCAC
>JBPCNQ010000082.1:0-7787 GCA_051001095.1 Thermoleophilaceae bacterium | reverse complement strand
ACGACCGCGGCCCCACTGGCGTGGTCGAGCTGCCCGGTGGGCTCATCGGCCAGGATCAGCCGCGGGCGCCCGGCCAGAGCGCGCGCGATCGCGACACGCTGGGACTGACCGCCAGAGACCTCCTCGGGCAGCTTGCCGGCGAGGTCGCCCAAGCCCAGACGATCGAGCGCCTCGCGGGCCAGACCATGCGCCTTGCCGTCGGTCGCGCCGCCCAGCACCAGTGGCAGCGCCACGTTCTCTTCGATCGTCAGCGGGGGAAGGAGGCTCGGCCCCTGGAACACCACCGCCACCGGACCCGGACGCAGATCGCCGGGCCCTCCGATGGCCGGCCAGTCGACCCCCCCGTTTGTGGGCTCATCGAGACCGGCCATCAGGTGCAGCAGGGTGGACTTGCCAGAGCCCGACGGACCAACCAGCGCCACGCGCTCGCCCGCCAGCACCTCGCAGTCGGTGGGCTCGAGCGCCACCGTGGCGGCGGAGCCCGTGCCGTAGCTGCGCGCCGCGCCCAAGCAGCGGACCAGGGCGGCCTCGGCGTTCATGCCTCGACCCGGCCGTCGCGCAGCTTGACCTCGCGGTCGGCAACTGCCGCGACCGCTGCGCTGTGGGTGACCACCAGCACCGCCGCGCCGTCGCCCGCGCGCTCACGCAAGAGATCGAGCACGCGCCCGGCGGTCACCTCATCCAACTCGCCGGTCGGCTCGTCGGCAAGGATCACGTTCGGGTTATTGGCCAGGGCCACGGCCAGACCCGCGCGGGCCAGCTCGCCACCCGACAGCTGTCCGGGACGGGCGTGGGAGCGCTCCGCGATGCCGCAGCGCTCCAGTACCTGGGCGCGCCAGTCCGCATTGGTCGCGTTGTTGCCCAGCCGTTGCGCCAGCGACACGTTGTCCTCCACCGACAGGTGGCCGACCAGGTTGGCTTGCTGAAAGAGCATGCCGACCAGCCGGGCACGCGCCTGTGCACGCTCTTCCTCGGGACGCCGCGACAGCCGCTCACCATCGATGCGCACCATGCCGCCGTCGGGCTCGTCGAGGCCGGCCAGGCAGGCCAGCAGCGTCGACTTCCCCGACCCGGACGGACCCGTCACGGCGATCACCTCGCCGCGCTGGGCCTCGAGTGAGACCCCTTGCAGCGCGAGCGTCTCCTCGTCGCCGGCATGGAAGAAGCGGTAGATGCTGGCGGCCTCGAGCACCGCGGTCACTGGGTGTACCTCAGCGAGTCGGTGACGATCTTCCACGGGTCGACGTTGTCGGCACCCTTGGCGCCCTTGAGCGTGAGCACCACGTCCCTGCCCTTGTGGAAGAAGACGTAGCGCTCCACCGCCTCGGGGCGGGCCTTGCCGGTGACGGGGTCCGGCTGGCCGGTGCTCAGGTAGGTGATCCGCACCGCCGGGCCCGCGCTGCGCACCACAGAGCTCACCTTGCCGGGCTGAAAGCCCTGGACGGCCTTCGCGAGCTTTGGCAGCTCCGTGCGCCTGGCGTCGCCGGTGGTCAGCGGCACCTGGGCGGGGATCGCCTCCATCGTGATCGAGTTGAGCTTGTCGGTGAAGGTGGTCGACCCGCCCGAGCTCTTGCGCGCCCAGCCCTCGGGGACCTTGACCGAGTAGCCGCCCTTGGGAGGGGTGTAGGGCACGTAGGCCTGGTTGTCGGGGATGTCACCGGCCGGGCTGACCTCGGCCTTGTTGGGGTTGACCGGCTTGGATGCATTGCCCGATCCCGACGAGGAGCCGCCGCAGCCGACGGCGCCCGCGGCAATCACGGCTGCTCCTACGGCCAGGGTCTTACGTGTTCGCACGGTGCCTCCTGTGAGCTTGGTGGGACATGGGGGCGAACGTAGGAGCCGCTGGTCACGGTCGTGCTCGCGGCAGGTCAACGCCGGGTCAAAGCGCGTCGGGCGGATCGCAAGACGCCGTCGTCGACTGCACGGCAACGGTTGGTTCGCCGACCACGCCTGAGGCGTCGTGAGGCGGGATGAGAGAAATCTCATCCCGTCCTTAGGTGCAGGCCATCCCGGGCGTCGATGGTGCGCCCATGAACTCGAACCCTTCAGGAGGCAAGTCGATGGATGCACTGCACGGAATCGCACGTGAGATGGTCACGCGGGCCGTCGTGATCGTCGGTCTGGCCGGGATCGCGCTGATCCACCTGCTCGACTCGATCTCCAAGTTCGCCGAGACGCCCTACGTGGCGTGGATGTACATCGCGCTCATGTTCGGCGCAGTTGCCGCGGGCGGCTTGCTGATCTTCTCGCGTACGAAGCTGGGCTTCGGGGCGGCCGCAGGATTGGCTGCCAGCGCGATCGCGGGATACGTGATCAACCGCACGGTCGGCCTGCCCAACGCCACGGGCGACATCGGCAACTGGACCGAGCCCTTGGGCCTGGCTGCGCTGTTCGTCGAGGGCTGCGTCGTGGCGCTGAGCGTCGTCGCTCTGGCCCACCGCGGCCCGTCCGTGGCGGACTCGACGAGTACCGCCCGCACGATGGGCGACCGGACAGTGACGGCATGAGCGCTCGGCCACTGGGAGGGGGCCTTCGTGCAGGGCCGGCGACGGCCCTGTTCCCGCTGCGCCTCTTCCTGGGTGGCACCTTTGTCTACGCCGGGATCCAGAAGCTGAGCGACCCCGGCTTTCTGCATCCCGGCGCGCCGACCTACATCGGCACCCAGTTGCACGGGTTCGCGGCCGGCACCCCTGGTGGCTTCCTGCTCACGACCCTCGCCATCCCCCATCCCGCCCTGGCCGGCGTGGGGGTGGCTTTGGTGGAGATCGCCGTGGGACTGCTGGTCGTGGCGGGCCTGTTCACGCGCGCAGCCGCGGCGGTCGGGCTTGGGCTGAGCGTCGTTCTCTTTCTCACGGCCAGCTGGAAGACCTCGCCCTACTTCCTGGGCCCGGACCTCGTGTTCGCGTTCGCCTGGCTGCCGTTCGTGCTTGCCGGCGCCGACGGCCAACCATCACTGGCGAGCGTCATCAACGCCCGTACGCATCAGCGTCCCCGCCGCGAAGGAAGCCCTGCGCCCACCGATGATGTCGCCTTCGACCGCAGGCGCATGGTCGGCCAGTCACTCGCCGCTATGGGCGCAGCCACGCTCGGCCTCGCCGGATTCTCGGCGCTCGCCAAGGGCAACTACCACGGCCCTCGACCGCTTGGCGGAGCCCGAACGGGTGGTGCCGGCAGCGCCACCACCGGCACGAGCGTCGCTCACGCGCCCAAGTCGGGTACCACGAAGCTGCCCCAGGGAGCGGTTCCCTTGGGACCGAGCAGCAGGCTGGCGGCGGGCCAGGGAGCCGTCTACCGCGATCCCGCCGACGGCTCGCCGGACCTGCTGATCCGCCAGCCCAACGGAAAGCTCACCGCCGTCAGCGCGGTGTGCACCCACGCCGGGTGCACCGTGGGCTACCAGGGCGGCCAGATCGCATGCCCCTGCCACGGCGCCACCTTCGACGCCCGGACCGGGGCCGTCACGGGAGGTCCCGCCCCGAGCGGTCTGGCGACCAAGCAGGTGGTCGAGCATCGCGGTCGCATCTACGCGCTGGCCAGCTGAGCCCCCGCCTAGCATCCACTCATGCAGATTCTGGTGATCGAGGACGAGCCGGCCATCGCCGATTTCCTGCAACGCGGCCTCGAGGCGGAAGGCTACGCGGTCAACTGCACCGGCGACGGCGTCGAAGGCGAGGCGCTGGCGAAGATCAACGACGTGGACCTGGTCATCCTCGACCGAATGCTGCCGGACAAGGACGGCCTGGACGTCCTGTCGGGCATTCGCACGTCCAAGCCGCGTCTACCCGTGGTGCTCCTGACCGCCCGCGATCAGGTCGAGGACAAGGTCGAAGGCCTCAACACGGGTGCCACCGACTACGTGACCAAGCCGTTCTCGTTCGACGAGCTGGTGGCCCGTGTGAGGGCGCACCTACGGCTCCCCGACCAGGTGGAGACGACGATGCTAAGAGCCGGCGGCGTCGTCGCCCATCTCCTCGAGCGCCGTGTGACCGGGGCGCGAGGCGAGGTCAACCTCTCGGCGAAGGAGTTCGACCTGCTCGCGTACCTCATGCGCCACAAGAACCAGGTCCTCTCGCGCCAGCAGATCCTGAACTCGGTGTGGGGCTACAACTTCGACCCACGCAGCAACGTGGTGGAGGTCTACATCGGCTACGTCCGCCGGAAGCTCGCCCAGGCGGGCGGCGACGTGGCGATCGACACCGTGCGCTCGGCCGGGTATCGGCTCAACGACCGTGGCTGACCGCCCCCGGGTGCAGGGCCTGCGGACGCGCCTGACGCTGTCGATCGCGCTCATACTCGTTGCGGCCGTAGGGGCGACCTTCGTCGTGATCTACCGGGGCACGGGCAGCACGCTGCGCGACCGGATCGACCGCGAGCTCTACACGGAGTCCGATGCCCTCATTCGGCAAGGAGTCGCATCCTCGTCCGATTCGAACGCCGTGGCGAGGGAGGCCCGCCGGTACGTGAGAAGCCAAGCCTTCGGGCCCTCGGCTCGCCTGCTGATAGTGACGCTCAAAGACGGGCGGATCGCCACCAACGACCCCGAGCTCCTCGGCCTGGCCGGAGACCTCGACCGCGAGAACGCGCCCCAGCAGCGACGCGAGGACGGGCAGATTCACCGCCTTCTTCACACACGCGACCGCTTCTCGACAGTGCAACTGACCGACATCGGGCAGGTCCGGGTGCTCACCCGCCCCGCCGTCGCCGGCGGCCGGCGGGTCGCCACCGTGCGCGTGGGCGAACCACTTGCGCCCGTCGAACAGGCGCAGGACGGCGTCGCCAGGACCTTCCTCGTGGCCGGGTCCCTGACCCTTCTCGCCGCCCTGGGTGCCGGCTACCTAGTGGCGGCGCGCACGGCCGACCCGCTGCGTCGCATGGCCAGGACTGCAGCGGCGATCGACGCAGGAGACCTGTCGCACCGCATCGGGGCAACGGGACCTAGCAAAGAGATCCGCACCCTTTCCGAGGCCTTTGACCACATGCTCGACCGCCTCGACGGCGCGTTTGCCCGCCAGCGCGAGTTCGTCTCCGACGCTTCCCACGAGCTGCGCACGCCGCTCACCGTGATCAGCGGCCAGCTCCAGGTGCTCGCGCGTTCGGCCGAGGTCACGCCTGAGGACGTGCGTCACGTCGATGCCGTGGTGGGCAGGGAGGTTGCTCGGATGGAGCGTCTGGTCAACGACCTGCTGTTGCTGGCTCGTACCGAAGAGGGAGCGCCGGTGACTACGCAACCCGTGGACGTGGGCTCGTTCATGCGCGAGCAACTGGCGGCCGTCGAGCCCACGGCGAACCGGCGCTTCGAGCTCGGTCACGTTGCCGAAGGGCAGATCCAGGCTGACCCCGACACGCTCTCTCAGGCCTTTCGCAACCTCACCCGCAACGCCGTGGAGCACACGGCCGAAGGGGGGTTGGTGCGTCTGTCCGCCGACGCACACGGAGACGCGGTCCGGTTCTCGGTGGAAGACGACGGGCCCGGCATCCCCGCGGCGGAACGCTCGCGGATCTTCGACCGCTTCCATGGCACACGTACAGCGACCAAGCGGGGTGGGGGACTGGGGCTGGCCATCGCCCGGGCCATCGTGACCGCCCATGCAGGCCGGATCTGGGCCGACGAAGCCACCACAGGGGGCGCCCGGGTGAGCTTCGAGCTAGGAGGCCCTTCGAGCGCCGCGATGGCTGATACTCGGCGGCGATGAGCCAACCCGGCATCCTCGTGGTGGAGGACGACGAAGCGATCGCCTCGGGCCTCGTGCGCGTCCTCGACAGCCAGGGCTACGCGGTCAGCCGCCTGGCCCTCGGCGGACCCGCGCTGCGTCGCGCCGCGGGGGGTGACCTGGCGTTGGTGGTGCTCGACCTGGGCTTGCCCGACATCGACGGGATCGAGGTGTGTCGCCGGCTGCGTGCGGCGCGCCCCGAGCTGGCGATCCTGATCCTCTCGGCGCGCGACCAGGAGCTGGACGTGGTCTCAGGGCTCGATGCCGGGGCCGACGACTACCTGGTAAAGCCTTTCCGGCTGTCCGAGCTGCTGGCGCGTGTTCGCGCCCACATGCGCCGCTTCGAGGCGGCCGAGCCCGTCGAGGCCGAGGTGCCGCTGCGCTCGGGCACGGTGGTGGTCGACCGCGCGGCGCGCCGGGCGTGGTCCGGGGACGAGGAGATCGCCCTGCGCCCCAAGGAGTTCGACTTGCTCGCGCTGCTGGTGGCGGAGGCCGGTCGGGTGGTCACGCGCGAACGGCTGATGCGCGACGTGTGGGACACCGATTGGCTTGGATCGACCAAGACGCTCGACACCCACGTGCTCACCCTGCGCCACAAGCTGGGAGGAGAGGCGATCACCACTCTGCGCGGGGTCGGCTACCGCTTCGAGGTTCCGTGAGGCGCCGGCTCGTGCTCGCCATCGCCGGGGTGGCGGCGGCCTCGGTGTTTCTGTTCGCCATCCCGCTCGCACTGGCGATCCAGCAAAATCAGCGCGACGAAGAGCTGCTGCGCCTGCAGCGCGACACGGTGGCCGCGACGCGCGAGATCGACCTGAGCACCGGGCGCGGAGATCCGGTGGAGCTGCCGCCCAATCGTGACCGCCTGACGGTGTACGACCGCCGGGGGCTGCGCGTGTCAGGCCGCGGCGCTGCGCACGCGGACGACCTCGTGCGCGAAGCGTTGCGCGACGGGCGGGCGGCCAGCCGGTCGGCCAACGGACGGCTGACCGTCGCCGTCCCGCTCCTGAATCGCGAGCGATTGACCGGCGCGGTGCGAGCGCAACGCGACGACGGCGAGGTGTCCGGCGCCGTGCACCGCGCTTGGCTGACGCTGCTGGCCGTGGCGCTCGGGGTGATCGCCCTGGCGGTGGCCGGCGCGCTGCTGGTCGGCCGGCGCCTGGCGGCGCCACTGGAACGACTGGCCCACGCCGCGCACCGCCTCGGCCAAGGCGACTTCTCCACCCGCGCCCCGCGCGCCCAGATCGCGGAGCTCGACGAGGTGGCCGAGGCGCTGGAGGCCACGGCGCAGCGGCTGGGGGATCTTGTCGCGCGCGAGCGGGCCTTCAGCGCCGATGCCTCGCATCAGCTGCGCACCCCACTGGCCGCGCTGCGTCTGGAGCTCGAGGCCGTGCAGCTGCGCGGTCCGACCGAGCCCGAGGTGGCGGCGGCGCTGGCACAGGTCGACCGGCTGCAGTCCACGATCGACACGCTGTTGGCAGTCGCCCGCGACACGCCGCGGGGAGATGGGACCGCGGACCTCACGGCCATCACCGACGAGCTCGAGCGCCGCTGGCGCGGTCCCTTGGCCGAGCAGGGGCGGGCGATGCGCACCCGCCTCGAGACCGACCGTCCCGTTGCCGAGGCCTCACCGCCGGTGGTCGACCAGGTCCTGGAGGTGCTGGTGGAGAACGCCCACCGCCACGGTCGAGGGGCGGTGACGCTGTCGGTGCGTGAGATTTCCGGCTGGGTGGCGGTGGACGTGGCCGACGAGGGAGCGGGTCTGACCCAGGACCCCGAGCGGGCCTTCGCGCGCCGGGCGGAGAACTCCGGGGGGCAGGGGATCGAGTCCGGGGGGCACGGGATCGGGCTGGCGCTGGCCCGATCCCTCGCCACCGCGGAGGGGGGTGGCCTGACCGCCTCGCAGGAGGAGACCGGGCCGGTGTTCACGCTCAGGCTTCCTGCGAAGCGGGCCTAGCGGGCCCGGACCGCTGATGATCGTGGGCCGCCAGCTCGGACGCCACGTGCTCGGTCTGGTCGCGCTTGGTGATCGACAGGAATGCCACGACGGCCGCGATCGTCACGAGGAAGATCACGCTG
>JBPCNQ010000081.1:0-2849 GCA_051001095.1 Thermoleophilaceae bacterium | reverse complement strand
GTGGTGCGCGCCGACGGCAGCCTGGCCAAGGGGGAGCGCCAGCGCGCGCTTCTGGACGCCGAGGGGGTGCCCTTTCGCGGCGCGCGGGTGGACATGCGCGAGGCCTGGGTCCCTGCCGAGGGCTAGGCTGGGGACAAGCTGGGAGTAGCGCTTGCCACTGACTGCTGACTACTGCGACCGATGCCCGCCTCGCTCATCGCCCTCCACTGCCGCACCTCCGACCGCACGCCGGCCGCCGAGCGCGGCGTGAGCGAGCTCGAGATCCTGGTGGCCAAGCGCCTGGGCCGCTCTCCGCGGGCCATCGGTGAGTTCAGCAGGCCTCGCGAGGGCAGCTG
Organism: Thermoleophilaceae bacterium; assembly: GCA_051001095.1. GTDB lineage: Bacteria > Actinomycetota > Thermoleophilia > Solirubrobacterales > Thermoleophilaceae > JAAYBF01. The sequence goes on along the minus strand of JBPCNQ010000081.1, from coordinate 2,514 downwards.
GCAGGAGGACCTGTGCGACTCGCGCGGCTGCCTGCTGGAGGCCGGCGGTCAGGTCGAGGACGCCCTCACGGGAGGCAACGTTCCGTTCCTGCTGGCCGCGGAGTGCTCGATCGGGCTGACCACGCTCCCGGCCGTCCACCGCCACCGGCCCGACTCGAAGATCCTCTGGCTCGACGCCCACGGCGACTTCAACACCCCCGAAACCACCGAGAGCGGCTACCTGGGCGGCATGGGCCTCGCCGGGGCCTGCGGTCGCTGGGACGCCGGACTGGCCCCCCATAGCGTGGACCCCCGCCAGGTCGTGCTCGCCGGAGTCCGCGACCTGGACTCTCCCGAGCGCGAGATGCTCGAGAAGGGCTCGGTGACGGTGATCGGCGCGAGCCCGGTGGAGACCCTGGTGGCCGTGAACAACGCCCTGGACGGCGCCCCGGTCTACGTGCACCTGGACCTGGACGTCATCGACCCGGCCCAGATGCCGGCGCAGTTTCCCGCGCCCGACGGGCTGGCCGCGGAGAAGCTGTTCGACGTGCTCGAAGCGGTGGCCGAGGGCTGCGAGCTGGTGGGCGCGGAGGTCACCGCCTTCGCCGCGCCCGATGACGAGGGAGAGCGCCAGGAGGCGGCCGCGACGGTGATGCACGTGCTCGAGCCGCTGCTCGCGGCCGTGCCCGAGGGCGCCGGTGTCGGCGACTGAGGCTGGGGATGCGGCCCTGGCCGGGGGGCAGGGCGGCGAGCCGGAGGGCATCACCTCCCATCACGCGCGCGTGCGCTGGCAGGGCTCCAAGGAGGACCTGCGGGCGCACACGACCACGGTAGGCGGACAGGCGATCGGCGGCTCGTGCTCTCCCCGGTGGGGGGGCGATCCCGCACAAGCGGATCCCGAGGGGCTCTTCGTTGCCTCTCTGTCCACGTGTCACATGCTGTGGTTCCTGGATCTCGCCCGCCGAGAACGGCTGCGCGTGACGTCGTACGAGGACAGTGCCGAGGGAACCATGGACGAGAGCCGCTTCACCCACGTGGCGCTGCGCCCGCGGGTGGAGTTCGAACGCGAGGTCGAGGCCGACACCGTGGCCCGGCTGCACCACGCCGCGCACCACCGCTGTTACATCGCGAACACCGTCAGCTGCCCAGTGGAGGTCGAGCCGTGGGGGCCCTGAGCGACGTAAGGATCCTGGACCTGACCCGCCTCCTCCCCGGCGGCTTCTGCACACTGCTGCTCGCCGATCTCGGCGCCGAGGTGCTCAAGGTCGAGGACACCGGCATGGGCGACTACGTGCGCTGGGCGCCGCCCTACTACGAGGGCGCCGAGGACTCCGCCAAGTCGGCGCTCTACCTGGCGCTGAACCGGGGCAAGCGCTCCGTTCGTCTGAACCTGAAGGAGGCGGGGGGCCGTGAGGTGCTGCTGCGCCTGGTCGAAGGCTACGACGTGGTCGTGGAGGGGTTCCGCCCGGGGGTCATGGACCGCCTCGGCGTGGGGTACGACGTGCTGCGCGAGCGCAACCCCAAGGTCGTCTACTGCGCGATCACCGGCTACGGACAGACGGGTCCCTACACCGCGCGCCCGGGCCACGACTTGAACTACCTCGGACTCGTTGGGATGCTCGACCTCGGCGGGCCCGCGGGAGGTCCGCCGGTCCAGGCCGCCGGCCAGATCGCCGACCTCGGCGGCGGGGGCCTGATGGCCGCCTACGCCATCCTGGCCGCTCTGCGTGAAGCGGATCGCTCGGGTCAGGGACAGATGGTCGACGTGTCGATGGCCGACGGCGCCCTGTCGTGGCTGGCGATGGCGGCGGCCCAGTACCTGGCCGACGGCCGTGTTCCCCTCCGGGGCGCCGAGAGCCTGACCGGTGGATACGTCTGCTATCGCCCCTACGCATGCGCGGACGGGTACGTGACGATGGCGGCGCTCGAGCCGAAGTTCTGGGCGGCCTGGTGCACCGGGGTCGATCGCCCGGACTTGATGGACGAGGCCTTCGAAGCGCCCGGTTCGGCGGCCCACGCCGAGGTGGAGCAGGTGTTCCTCTCGCGCACGCGAGCCGAATGGAAGGCCTTCGCCGACGAGCACGACTGCTGCCTGGAGCCGGTGCTCGACCTGGGCGAGGCGCTGGACTCCGACCTCGTCCGAGAGCGCGAGATGGTCACCGAGATCGAGCAGCCGGGAGCCCGGGAGCCCGTGCGCCTGCTCGGCCACCCCGTCAAGTTCTCGGGCACGCCGGCGGACCCCAACCGGCCCGGCCCGGCGCTGGGCGAGCACACCGCAGGGGTGCTGTCCGACCTCGGCTACTCGGACGACGAGATCGCGGCGCTCGAGGCCTCGGGCGCGACCGCCGGTCCGGCGGAGGGCACACAGGGCTCGTTCATGGCATGAATCGCGCGGCGGCGACGCGTGAGCGACCGGGCTACACTCGTTGACTGACCAGTCAATCTGGCGCCGTGAGCCGGGGAGGGCGATGCGCGCAGCTGCAGTCCAGCTCAACTCGACCGACGACAAGCAGGCCAACCTGTCGGCGGCCGACC
>JBPCNQ010000080.1:0-5183 GCA_051001095.1 Thermoleophilaceae bacterium | reverse complement strand
GAGCACCACCTGCTGGTCGCCACTGCGACCGCGGCCACGCCCCACCGCGGGCATCCCGCGCCCGCGCAGGGTCACCACCGTGCCCGGCTGGGTCCCGGCCTCGACCTCGATCTGCTCCTCGCCCTCGCGCGTGGCCACGGAGACCTTGATGCCCAGCGCGGCGGCCGGGGGCGGCACGTCGACCACCGAGACAAGGTCGCTGCCGTCGCGCAGGAAGCGCTCGTCCTCGGCCACGGCCACCATCACGTAGAGATCCCCGGCCGGGCCGCCGCGATCGCCGGCGTGGCCGTGTCCGGTCAGCCGCACGCGCTGGCCATCGGCGATGCCCGCCGGCAGGTCCACCGCAAGCGTGCGCCGCGAGGCCTTGCGGCCGGCGCCCGAGCACTCGCGGCAGGGCGTCTGGGCCACCTTGCCCTCGCCCCCGCACACGTCGCAGGCCTGTGCGCGCACCAGCTGGCCGAAGGCGGTATTGCTCACCGCGCGCAGCTGGCCCGCGCCCCCGCAGCGCCCACAGGTCTCGATCGGCGTTCCCGGCTCGGCCCGGTTGCCGTGGCAGTGCTCGCAGGTGTCCACTCCGTCGTAGGCCACCTCGACCTCGGTCCCGCGCGCGGCCTCCTGAAGTGAGATCTCGGCCTGAACCCCCACGTCGCCGCCCTGCATGGCCCGCGGACCGCCTCCCGCGCCCCCGAAGGGATCGCCGCCGAAGAAGGCGTCAAATATGTCGGCGAAGGAGCCGAAGCCCTGGGTTTGAGAGGCGTAGCCGCTGGAGTCGACCCCCTCCCACCCGCGGCGGTCATACACCGTCTTGCGCTCGGGATCGGACAGCACCTCATACGCCTCGGCCGCCTCCTTGAACTTGGCCTCGGCCTCGGGGTCGTGGCTGTTCACGTCGGGGTGGAGCTCGCGCGCCAGCGCGCGGAAGGCCTTCTTGACCGTGCGCTCGTCGGCGCCGCGCTGCACTCCCAGGGTCTCGTAGGCGTCGCGTCTCATTCGTCGTAGACCTCGGCCACGAACCGCGACAGCTCGGCCGCGGCCTGACGGACGGCGATGATGGCCTTGGGGTAGTCCATGCTCACCGGCCCGAGCACGCTGACCGACCCCAGGTTGCGCCGGGCTACGCCGTAGTTGGCCACCACCATGCTCAGCGAACGCAGCTCGGGCGCGGGATTCTCGCCGCCGATACGCAGGTAGACGTTGGATTCTGTCAGCGAGGCCCGCAGCACCGAGAGCAGGGCCACCCGGCGCTCGAGCACCTCCATCAGGCCGGAGAGCTGGGGCAGCTCCTGGAAGCGCTGCTCGCTGAACAGCCGCGCGGCGCCCTCCACGAACAGGTTGTCCTGGGCCGTCTCCTCGAGGTCGGTGAAGGCGGGCGCCAGCGTGCGCAGGAAGGCCTTCTCGCGCAGGTCCAGCCCCGCCGCCACCAGCTTGGACTGAAGCATCCGGGCGCCCACGTCCATCCCGCCCAGGACCTCGTTGAGGTAGGACCCTGCCCAGGTCACCAGGCCGGGATCCACGGGCCCGTCGTAGGAGACGACCCGCTTGGTCACACCGCCGGTGGAGGTGATGGCCACCACCATCGCCACCTGCGGCTGCAGCAAGAGCACCTCGACGCGGTGGATCGTGGCCAACCCGATCGCGGGCGCCGACACCAGCGCCAGCAGGTCTGTCACCTGCGACAGCTGCACGGTGGTGGCCCGCATCGCCTCGTCGACCTCGCGGCGCATGGCGCTGAGCTCCACGGGACGGCGCACGGCCGGCAGGTCCCCCTGCTCGAGCAGCTCGTCCACGTAGAAGCGGTAGCCCGAATCGGTGGGCACGCGCCCGGCCGAGGTGTGCGGATGCTCCAGCAGCCCGACCTCCTCCAGGCGGGCCAGCTCGGAGCGCACCGTGGAAGGTCCCCACGGGACGTCCTGGCGCTCGGCGATCCACTTGGAGCCCACCGGGGCGTCCAGCTGCTGTTGCCCTTCCACCACCTTGCGAAGGAGGAAGCCCTGGCGGTCTGAGATCTGCACGGTGCCTAGACTAGGCGGACCGTCACGGGAGGCCGGCGATGCTTCCTCGCAACCGCCCCCGCCTAGTCGTCGAGCTTGTCGCCCTCCGGCGCGTCGGTGGGCTCGGCCTCGATGTCCTGGTCCGGATGGGGCTCGCTCGTCGAGCGCGTGCCCGGGGGCACGTGTGGGACGTCCTCGCCGGCGTCGACGGGGGCCCGAGGGTCGGGGCGCTGGTCGTAGGGGTCGGGGTACTCCGTCGGATCGGGGTCGTCCACGACGGGGTTGTTCAGGGCATGATGGGGATCGGCGTCCTGCGATCGATCCTCACGCCGGCCTCCTCTCGCTCGTCCATGGTCTGAAGCTACCCCGGCGCGGCCGGCGCTACGCGACTTCGCGCAGCCCGCGGGCCTCGGCCAGCGAGGCCAGCTTGCGCAGTGCGTGCTCCTCGACCTGGCGGGTGCGCTCGCGCGTGAGGCCGAACATGCGGCCGACCTCGTCGAGGGTGCGCGGATGCTCGCCGAACAGGCCGTGGCGCAGCTCGACCACCCGGCGCTCGCGGTAGGAGAGGTTCTCCAGGGCGTCGGCCAGGCGGCTGCGGGTCATGGAGTCCGCGGCCACGTCGAAGGGCGACTCGGCGCGGTCGTCGGGAATCAGGTGCCCCAGCTCGGCGGCGTCGTCCTCGCCCCCGCCCACCGGCTTGTCGAGGGACACGGGCGCGCGCGAGGCGCGCATGAGGAACTCGGCCTCGTCGATGTCGATGTCGACGTTGGCCGCCGCGGCGATCTCCTCGATCGACGGGTTGCCCTCCCCCACGCTCTGGAGGCGGCGCTGGGCGCCGTCGAGCTTCTGCAGGGTCTGGTTGATGTGGATCGGGATGCGGATCGTGCGCGACTTGTCGGCGACGGCCCGCGAGATGGCCTGGCGGATCCACCACGTGGCGTAGGTCGAGAACTTGAAGCCCTTGCGGTAGTCGAACTTCTCGACGGCCCGCACCAGGCCGATCGATCCCTCCTGGATCAGCTCCATGAAGTCGAGGCCCTGGTTGCGGTAGCGCTTGGCGATCGAGACCACCAGGCGGAGGTTGGCGGAGACCATGTGCTCCTTGGCGTCCAGGTCGCCGCGCTCGACGCGCTTGGCCAGCCGGACCTCCTCCGAAGCCGTCAGCAGCGGGGTCTTGGCGATCCCGTCGAGGAACAGCTGAAGGGAGTCGAGGGTCGGATCGGGGGCGGTCTCGGTTCTAGCCACGCCGAAGAGTCTCCGGCCGCGCCCTAAAGGCTTCTTAAGACCTGCTCAGGGCGCTTTTGAGGCAGAAGATCTCCCCGCAAGCGCGGGATTGCGTGACGGACACGACGCCCGCTCTGCCGTGTACTCAGCCGCTGCCGTCGTCGCCGATCTCGAGCACCGCCAGGAATGCCTCCTGGGGCACCTCGATCCGGCCGACCTGCTTCATGCGCTTCTTGCCCTCCTTCTGCTTCTCGAGCAGCTTGCGCTTGCGCGTGATGTCGCCGCCGTAGCACTTGGCGGTCACGTCCTTGCGGATCGGCTTGACCGACTCGCGGGCGATTATGTGCGAGCCGATCGCCGCCTGGATGGCCACCTCGAACTGCTGGCGCGGGATCTGCTTCTGGAGACGCTCGGCGATCACCTTGCCCGAGGCGTAGGCCTTGTCCCTGTGCACGACCAGCGACAGGGCATCGACCTGGTCGCCGGCCAGGAGGATGTCGAGCTTGACCAGCTCGGAGGCGCGCATCCCGATCACCTCGTAGTCGAGCGAGGCATAGCCCTTCGTGCGGGACTTGAGGTGGTCGAAGAAGTCGAGCACGACCTCGGCCAGTGGGAGGTCGTAGCGCAGCTGGACGCGCATCTCGGACAGAAATGACATGTCCACGTGGGTGCCCCGCCGCTCCTGGCACAGCTCCATGACCGCGCCCACCCCGGTCTTGGGGCACAGGATGGTGGCGCGGATGTAGGGCTCGCGGATCTCGGCGATGCGGTCGCGCTCGGGCATGTCCGAAGGCGAGTGGACCTCGATCTCGGTGCCGTCGGTGAGCGTGACGTCGTACTCGACCGTGGGGGTGGTGGCCAGCAGGTCCACGTCGTACTCGCGCTCCAGGCGCTCGCGCACGATGTCCATGTGCAGCAGGCCCAGGAAGCCGCAGCGAAAGCCAAAGCCCAGGGCGTGGCTGGTCTCGGGCTCCCAGGTCAGCGCGGCGTCGTTCAGCGACAGCTTGTCCAGCGCGTCGCGCAGGTCGGAGAACCGGTCGGTGTCCACCGGGAAGAGCCCGCAGAAGACCATCGGCTTGACCTCCTGGTAGCCGGGCAGCGGCTCGGCGGCGGGGGCCTTGAGCGTGGTGATGGTGTCGCCCACGCGTAGCAGGGAGACGTCCTTGATGCCCGTGATCACGTAGCCGACTTCGCCTGCCTCCAATGCGGCGACGGGCGTCAGCGCGGGCCCGAAGAAGCCGATGTCGTCGATGTCGGCCTCGGTGTGTGCCTGCATGGCAAGAATCGCGTCGCCCTTGGCCAGCCGGCCGTCTACCACCCGCACGTAGGCCACCACGCCGCGGTAGGGGTCGAACTCCGAGTCGAAGATCAGCGCGCGGGCCGGGGCCGCGGTGTCGCCCGCGGGCGGGGCGACGCGGTTGACGACGGCCTCCAGCAGCTCGCCCACCCCCTGCCCCGTCTTGGCCGACATGCGGATCACCTCCTCGGCCGGGTCGCCGATCAGCTCGGCGATCTCGCCCGCCACGCGCTCGGGCTCGGCCCCCGGCAGGTCGATCTTGTTCAGCGCGGGGATCAGCTCCAGGCCGGCGTCGACCGCCAGGTAGGTGTTGGCCACGGTCTGGGCCTCCACGCCCTGGGCGGCGTCCACCACCAGCAGGGCGCCGTCGCAGGCGGCCAGGGAGCGCGACACCTCGTAGGTGAAGTCGACGTGGCCGGGGGTATCGATCAGGTTCAGGCGGTAGGCCTCGCCGTCGCGGGCGGTGTAGTCCACGCGCACGGTCCGGGCCTTGATGGTGATCCCACGCTCGCGCTCGAGATCCATGGAGTCGAGCAGCTGGGGCCGCGAGTCGCGCGAGTCGACCGCCCCGGTGGCCTCGAGTATGCGATCGGCCAGCGTCGACTTGCCGTGGTCGATGTGGGCGATGATCGAGAAGTTGCGGATGTTCTGGGCGGGAGCGGCCAAGGCTC
>JBPCNQ010000079.1:0-9451 GCA_051001095.1 Thermoleophilaceae bacterium | reverse complement strand
CCGGCGTTCACGGCCCCGTGGAGCCGTAGGAGGAGGGCTGGCGCCGGCGTCCGCGCACCCCCTCCTCCGCTGTTGCGGTGGCTGCTGCGTTCGCGCTTGTGGTCGGCCTGGTGATGGGCGCGGGCGTGGGCGGCGGCGAGTCCTCCTCCCCGGTGGTGGTGGGCGGCAGCGCCGGCGCCAAGGGCGACATCAACAAGGTCTATGCCGCGGCGGCGCCCGCGGTCGTATCGGTGCGGGTGCGCCAGGGCGCGACCGAGGCTTCGGGCACCGGCTTCCTGGTCGACGGTTCCGGCACCGTCGTGACCAACTCGCACGTGGTGGGCGAGGCCGACCGGGCCAGCCTGCGCTTTGACGACAACCGCCGCGAGGTGCCTGCGCGCGTGCGGGGCACCGATCCCTCCTCCGACCTGGCCGTGCTGCACGTGGACCCCGGGGCGATCGGCTCGCGGCGGCCGCTGGCCCTGGCCGAGTCAAACGACGTGCGCGTGGGTGACCAGGTCACCGCCATCGGCTATCCGCTCGGCCTCGACCGCACGGCCACCGCGGGGATCGTCTCCGGGCTGGAGCGTGACATCCAGGCGCCCAACGGCTTCTCGATCGACCGCGTGATCCAGACCGACGCCCCGATCAACCCCGGCAACTCGGGCGGCCCGCTGCTCGACGCGCGCGGCCGTGTGGTGGGGGTCAACTCCCAGATCGCTACCGCGGGCACTCGCGGGAGCATCGGCATCGGCTTCGCCGTGCCCGCCGACACCGTGCGGGACGTGCTGCCCCGGCTGAAGGCCGGCGAGCGGATCGAGCGCCCCTTCATCGGGCTGACCAGCTCCGCCGACCCCCGCGGCGGCGCCGCCGTGCGGGACGTGACCAAGGGCGGGCCCGCCGACCGCGCCGGGCTGGAGCCAGGCCGCGACGTGGTGGTGGGAGTGGACGGGCGCACCGTGCGCGATCCGGCCGGCGTCTCCCGCGCCGTGGCGCGCCTGCGGCCGGGCGCCACGATCAGGATCACCGTGCGCCGCGGCGGTGACCGGCGGACCGTGACCGTGCGGGTGGACACGCGTCCGGAGCGCATCCCGGGCGGACCGTGACCATCACGCTTCGCACCCGTTCCGAGCGCACCCCGGGCGGAAATTGAGCTTCGGCGCGCCGATCTTCCTGGTGGCGCTGGTGGCCGTTGCGCTGGCGGCAATCGCCTACCTGGTCGCCGAGCGTCACCGTCGTCGCGGCGAGGCCGCCTTTGCCGCCCCGGCCGTTATGCCGTCGGTAGTGAGGCGGCGCCCAGGATGGCGCCGCCACGCCCCGATCGCGCTCTACGGGCTGGCGCTTGCCGGGTTGGTGGTGGCGCTCGCCCAGCCCCAGAAGACCGTGGCCGTCCCCGATGGGCGCGCGGCGGTGATGCTCACCACCGACCAATCCAGCTCCATGGCGGCCACCGACGTCAGACCCTCCCGCCTGGCTGCGGCGCGCAAGGCCGCGCGCAGGTTCCTCAAAGACGTGCCCGGCGAGGTGAAGGTCGGCAGCGTGGGCTTCGACGACCGCGTGCGCCAGATCGAGAGCCCACGAACCGCCCGCGCACCGGTGCGCCGGGCGATCGACGCGCTGGCCGCCGGCGGGGGCACCGCCACCGGCGAGGCGATCGCCGCGTCGCTTCGCTCCCTGGGGCGGGCGCGGGGGCCGCGGGGCAGGTATCCGGCGGCTATCGTGCTGCTGTCCGACGGCTTCTCCACCAGCGGTCGCGATCCGATCGAGGCGGCGCGCGAGGCACGGCGCAAGGGGGTGCGCATCTACACCGTGTCGGTGGGCACCGAGCGCGGCACGATCGAGGTGCCGCGCCGCCGCGGCGGCACCATCACGCGCCGGGTTCCGCCCGACAGCGCTTCGCTGCGCGAGATCGCGCGAGTCACCCGCGCACGCGCCTACCGGGCCGGGGACGAGGTCAAGCTCGATGCCGTCTACCGCGACCTTGGCGATCGGGTGGACACGCGCAAGGAGAAGCGCCAGGTGACCTCGGCGTTCGCCGGCGGCGCCCTTCTGCTGCTGGGTGCCGGTGGCGCGATGTCGCTGGCGTTCTTCGGGCGGCTGCCGTAGGTGGGGCTCGCTAGCTTGACCGGACCATGACCGAACCCGAGAGCCAAGTCCCCGAAGCCCCCCAGGCCCGCGAAGCGCTCGAGGAGGCGCTGTACGAGGTCAAGCGGGTCATCGTCGGACAGGACGCCATGCTCGAGCGCCTGCTCGTGGCGGTCCTGGCCGGAGGCCACGTGCTGCTGGAGGGCGTGCCCGGGCTGGCCAAGACGCTGACGGTCAAGACGCTGGCCGGCGTGTCGGGAGGCACCTTCAGCCGGATCCAATTCACGCCCGATCTCGTCCCCTCCGACCTGATCGGCACCCGTATCTATCGCCCCGACACCGGGCAGTTCGACGTCGAGCTCGGCCCCGTGTTCGGGAACCTGCTCCTGGCGGACGAGATCAACCGCGCTCCCGCCAAGGTGCAGTCGGCGCTGCTCGAGGTGATGCAGGAGGGCCAGGTCACGATCGGCGGGACCTCGTACGAGGTGCCCAAGCCGTTCCTGGTCCTGGCCACGCAGAACCCGATCGAGTCCGAGGGCACCTACCCGCTTCCCGAGGCCCAGGTCGATCGCTTCCTCATGAAGGTGGTGGTGGACTACCCGACCCCCACCGAGGAGGCCACGGTGGTGGAGCGGATGATCGGCACTCCGGCGGTGGTGGAGCAGCGCCTGTCCATGGAGGCGCTGCTGGGCTACCGCGAGGTGGTGCGCCAGGTCTACGTGGATCGCGAGGTGGTCGACCACGCCGTGGAGCTGGCCGACGCCACCCGCCGGCCCGACCGCTTCGGCCTGGACGACCTGACCGGCCTGATCGACTACGGCGCGAGCCCGCGCGGGCCGATCTCCCTGGTGCAGTCCGCTCAAGCTCTGGCCGTGTTGCGGGGCCGCCGTTACGTGCTGGCCTCCGACGTCCGCGACCTGGCGCCCGACGTGCTGCGCCACCGGATCGTGCTCTCCTACGATGCGCTCAGCGACGGAGTCGATGTGGAGGACATCCTCGATCGTGTGCTCGACAAGCTGGTCGAGCCCGGGGCGGAGGCGAAAGGCCCCGAAGCCATCTCCGCATGAGGATTCCGTTCGACTCGACGGGCATCCATGCCCGTCGAGTAAAGGGCCCCCGAGCACCCACGTCCACTGCCCGGGCGGCAAGCCGCCCACCCGGCTCTCAGGGTCCCGGTCCCATGCCGCGTGTCGTGCTCGGACCGCTGGAGCTGGCGGTGGCCCGACGCGCCGGGTCGATGCTGGCCGGTGACCGCCCGGCTCCCGGGGTCGGTCAGGGCACCGAGCTCGCCCAGCTGCGTCCCTACCAGCCGGGCGACGACGTGCGCCGCCTGGACCCGGCGGCCACGGCTCGGACGGGCCGGCCCCACGTCCGTCTCCAGGTCCCCGAGCGCCAGCTGACCACCTGGATGGTGCTGGACATGTCCGCGTCCATGGCCTTCGGCACCGCCCACCGGCTGAAGTCCGACGTCGCGGAGGGGGCCGCCCTGGTCGTGGGCCGTATCGCCACCCGGCGCGGCGGGCGGCTGGGCCTGGTGACCTGCGGCACCGAGAAGGACCGCCGGCTGCCTCCGCGCGGAGGACGTATCGGCTATGTCGCCCTGACCCGTGCCCTGGGCGAGGGGGTGGGCTCCGACGGCCAAGGCGATGACGCCGCCTTCTCACGTGCGCTGGGGCGCACGGGGCGCGTAGCTCAACGCACCGGCCTGGTCACCGTGATCTCCGACCTGCGCGGTCCTCGCGACTGGCGCCGCGAGATGATCGCCGTCGGGGCGCGCCATTCGCTTCTGGTGATCGAGGTGCGCGATCCCCGAGAGGGCGCGCTGCCCGATGTGGGCCACCTCTCGGTGGTCGACCCCGAGAGCGGCCGCCACCTACGGGTGGACAGCTCGGACGAGCGCTTGCGCAGCCGCTACGCGGCGGCCGAGCGCGAGGAGCGAGATGCCGTGGCCCGTGATCTGCGCCGCGCGGGCGCCCGCCACGTGGTGTTGTCCACCGACCGCAACTGGCTGGCCGACCTGGGCCGCGCGCTGACGTGAGCTTCGCGAGCCCGGTGTTCCTGCTGGCCCTGCTGGCACTGCCCGCGGCTCTGGCGCTGCGGCGGCTGTTGGCCCACCGCGCCCGCCGTCACGCGATCAGGTTCACCGGCGTGTCGACGCTGGCCGGCCTCGTCCCCTCCGCGGGGCGGTTGCGAAGCCACCTTCCGATTGCCCTCTTCCTGGCGGCCCTGGCCACCCTGGCCCTGGCCCTGGCCAAGCCCGAGCGCACCGTCGGCGTTCCCGTGGAGCGGGCCTCCGTGGTCCTGGTCACCGACGTGTCGCGCTCGATGAAGGCCGACGACGTCGATCCCAGCCGCCTCGAAGCCGCCCGCCGGGCCGGTGAGCGCTTCCTGGACCGTGCCCCCAAGCAACTCCGGATCGGCTCGGTGACGTTCTCCGATCGGCCCCAGATCGTCGAGAGCCCATCCGACGATCGCAACGAGGCGCGCTCGGTGCTCGACGGCCTGGTGGCCGACGGGGGCACGGCAACCGGCGACGGGCTGTCCGCCGCCCTCTACTCCCTGGAGCGCGACCGTGGCAAGGACGGCAAGCGCATCCCGGCGGCCATCCTGTTGCTCTCCGACGGCGCGTCCACGGTGGGCCGCGACCCGGTGGGGGTGGCGCGCGAGGCGGGGCGCCGGGGCATCCCGGTCTACACCGTGGCGCTGGGCACCGAGAGCGCCGTGGTCGAGGGTCCCAACGGGGAGCTGTTGCCGGTACCGCCCGATCCCGAGACCCTGCGCCGGATGTCCGAGGTGTCCAAGGGCCAGGCGTTCACCGCGAAGCAGTCCGGCGAGCTGGACAAGGTCTACGAGGCGCTCGGCTCGAGGATCGGCCAGAAGAAGGAGAAGCGCGAGGTGACCTCGGGGTTCGCGGGGCTGGGAGCGGTGCTGCTGATGGCCGCGGTCGGCCTGGCGCTGCGCTTCGGTGGCCGCCTGCCCTGAGCGGCGGCGACGGCCTAGGAGCCGCGGGGCTCGATCTGCAGCGCGCCGTCGGGGGAGACCGCAACCTGGCGCCGGCCCTCGATCAGGTCGCACAGCTCCTGACCGACCAGCTCGCGCCGCCAGCCCGAGAGCGCACGCACGCCGTTGCCGTCCAGCCCGCGCCGCACGGCACCCACCAGGGCGGTCAGCTCGGCCTGGGTGGCGATCAGCTCGCTGGCCACGCCTGAGTCCTTCGAGCGATGGCGGACCACCGCCTGGGTGAGCGACACCAGCGGAGCCTCGGACGAGTCGCGCTTGGGCGCGGAGGGCGGGGGAGGGGGCGGCTCGTCGTCGCGCGCGCGGGCGATCTGCTCCACAAGCTCTGCCCCGCGGCGGTGCTGGGTCTGCTGGGGCAGGCCCCGGATGTCGTCCAGCCCGGCGCGGTCCTTGGGGGCGCGGCGCGCCAGCTCGACCAGCACCTGATCGGGCAGGACGGATGGGGGAGGGCGGTCGAGCTCCCGGGCGACTGCCTCCCGCCACTCGGCCAGCCGGTGGGCGACGGCGCGGCCGCGGGCCTCCAGGCGCCCCAGCTTGGGAAGGCGCTCGTAGGCCCGCTCCGCCGAGCGCACGTCGTCGGAGTCCTCCAGCAACGCGCTCTCCTCGCGCGCCCACTCCAGCCGTCCCCGTACCTTGAGCTGGGCCTCCAGGGCGGCGCCCAGTGCCAGCAGGCAGCGGGCGTCGTCCGCCGCGTAGGACAGCTGCTTCTGGGTCAAGGGGCGCTTGTCCCAGCGGGTGAAGCCCTCGCCTCCCTTCAGTGCGACCCCGAGCACCCGTCGCACCAGCTGCTCGTAGCCCTCCTGGTTGCCGAAGCCGAGGAACGCCGCGGCCACCTGGGTGTCGAAGACCGAAGTGATCTCGGTCTGCCACGTGCGGCGGAGAATGGCCACGTCCTGGCGTCCGGCGTGCATCACCACCTGTACGGCGGGATCGGCCAGCACCGCCGCGAGGGGGGCGTGATCGAGAGAGGAGTCGGCGATGGGGTCGAGCACCTCGGTACGCACTCGGTCGTCGCCGTGCTCGTCGGGCACCGCCACCTGGAGCAGGCAGAGCTGGGCCTGATAGCGGCGCTCGGAGACGAACTCGGTGTCGATCGCGATGCGCCCGTGCTCTGCTGCTCGATCGGCCAGGGCGGCGGTCATCGCCGCAGATCATGGCGGATAGCGTGGTGTCGGTGAGCGGACTCGTAACCGCCTCCGTCGCCGCCCTCCACCGGACGGCCCGGATGCCGGGTCACGAGCGGCGTGCGAGCCGGACTCGCGTGTAGATCGAGCGGACGAAGAGCCCGGCCAGATCCGCGAGTGCGCTCCAGAGGTGGCCGAGGGGTCCGGTGACCAGCCATGCGCATGCGCACTCGAGTAGTCCACGGGAGGGAGGCGCGGGCCGGCGGTCCACAGCCGGACGCTATCGTCCCGCGCCTGCCCATGAGCGCCGTCAAGACCGATACCGAGGAGCTCGAGAGCTCGCGCGTGCGCGTGCAGGTCGAGGTCGAGTCCCAGGCCTTCGAGCGCCAGCTGGCCACTGCCGCCGAGGAGATCGGGCGCGACATGCGCGTGCCCGGCTTTCGCACGGGCAAGGTGCCGGCCCAGGTCGTCCTCCAGCAGGTGGGGCGCGAGGCGGTGGTCGAGCAGGCCGTCCGCCGCGGCTTGCCTGAGTGGTACGAGGAGGCTGTGCGGGACGCCGGCCTGGCCGTGGTCGGCAGCCCCGACTTAAACGTGGACGACCTGCCCGCCAAGGGCGCGCCGCTGTCCTTCACCATCGAGGTGGCGGTCCGTCCCCAGGCAACGCTGGGCGACTGGCGCGGGGTCGAGGCTCCCAGGCGCGATCCCGATGTGGCCGATGAGGACGTGGAGGCCGAGATCGGCCGTCTGCGCGAGTCGCTGGCCTCGCTGGAGACCGTCGAGAAGGCAGCGGAGATGGGCGACTACGTGGTCATCGACTTCGTCGGATCGCTGGACGGTGAGCCCTTCGAGGGCGGCGACGCCCGCGGCTTCTTGCTGGAGCTCGGGTCCGACCGCCTGATCCCCGGCTTCGAGGAGCAGCTGGAGGGCGTGTCCGCGGGCGACGAGCGCGAGGTGCGCGTCGTCTTCCCCCAGGACTACCAGGCCGAGCACATGGTCGGCAAGGAGGCCTCCTTCGCCGTCGAGGTCAAGGAGGTCAAGACCAAGAAGCTGCCCGAGGCAGACGACGACCTGGCCATCGAGGCCGGGGGCTACGACTCCCTCGACGAGCTGCGCTCCTTGCTGCGCGAGCGCCTGACCGAGGCCCAGGAGGAGGCGATCGTCCGCGAGTTTCGCGACGCCGCCGTGGACGCGGTGGCCGCGAAGGCCGAGATCGATGTTCCCCACGACCTCGTGCACTTCAAGGCGCACGACATGTGGCAACAGACCTCCCACCGCCTCTCACACCAGGGTCTCGACCCGGCTCAGTACCTCCAGTTCGCGAACAAGACCGAGGCGCAGATGATCACCGAGGCCGAGCCCGAGGCCGAGCGCGCCCTGCGCCAGGAGGCGACGCTCGCGGCGGTGGTGGCCACCGAGGGCATCGAGGTCTCCGACGAAGAGATGCTCGACGCGCTGCGCCGGGCGTCCGCCGAGCCGGGCGAGCCCGAGCCCAGCGAGAAGGATCTGCGCCGGTCGCTGGAGAACGCGCGCAAGAAGGGCCAGGACGCCGTCCTGCGCGAGGACATCGCCATGCGCAAGGCGGTCGACCTGGTCGTGGAGCACGCCAAGCCGGTCCCGGCCCCTCCGCCAGAGCCGCGCGAGCCGGTCGCGCCCGCCCGGCCCGAGGCGCGCGAGGAGATCTGGACTCCGGAGCAGGACAAGCCTGAGAAGAAAGCGATCTGGACGCCGGGCGAGTGAAACCGGTCCGCTCGGGCGACGACGTCCACGCCGCCACCTACGCGGACCGCCTGTTCAGCCGCGAGATCCCCAAGTACCGGCTGCCGGAGGAGTCGATGCCCGCCGACGCCGCCTATCGGCTAGTGGCCGACGAGCTGAACCTCGACGGCAATCCCGCGCTGAACCTGGCCTCGTTCGTGACCACGTGGATGGAGCCCGAGGCCGACCGCCTGGGCACCGAGACCGCCAACCGCAACCTGATCGACCAGGACGAGTACCCGCGCACCCAGGTCATCCACCAGCGGATGGTGAGCATGGTCGCCTCGCTGTTCAACGCCCCGCCTGACGCCACGGGCACGGCTACCGAGGGCTCGTCGGAGGCGATCATGCTCGCACTGCTGGCCCACAAGTGGCGCTGGCGCGAGCGCCGCCGCCGCGACGGCGAGGCCACCGATCGGCCCAACCTGGTGATCGGCGCCGACGTGCACACCTGCTGGGAGAAGTTCGCCCGCTACTTCGACGTCGAGGCGCGGGTGGCGCCGATGGAGCCCGGCCACTACACGCTCTCGGCCGCCGACGTCGAAGCCCGCGTGGATGAGAACACGATCGCCGTGGGCTGCATCCTGGGCACGACCTTCACCGGCCAGATAGACGACATCGTGGAGATCAACGAGCTGCTCGAGCGCCTGGGCACCCAACGCGGCCTGGACATCCCGATACATGTCGATGCGGCCAGCGGCGGGTTCATCGCCCGTTCGCCTACCCCGACCTTCAGTGGGACTTCCGCGCGAGCCGGGTGCAGTCCATCAACGTCTCCAACCACAAGTTCGGGCTCGTGTATCCGGGCCTGGGCACGCTCGTGTTCCGGGACAAGGCCGATCTGCCCGACGACCTGGTGTTCGAGATCACCTACCTGGGCGGCAACAGCCCCAACTACAGCCTGAACTTCTCCCGCTCGGCCACCACCGTGCTGCAGCAGTACTTCAACCTCCTGCGCCTGGGGCGCAAGGGGTATGGCCGCGTGGTGGACAACGTGATGGGAACGCCCGCTACCTGGAGAAGGGGCTGGCCGACACCGGGCGCTTCGAGCTGCTCACCGATCCGCGCTACCTCCCTGTCGTGGGTCGTGCGCGCGAAGGACCCCGGGTCGCTCGACGTGCACCGCGTCTCGGCCGAGCTGCAGAGCCACGGCTGGATCGTGCCCGCCTACAAGCTGCCGGCCAACGCCGAGCACATCGACGTGCTGCGGATGGTGGTCCGGGAGAGCTTTGGCCGGGACATGGCCGAGCTGCTGCTGGGCGACCTGCGCACCGCCGTCGACCACCTGGCCTCGGCACCGGGCGCCGGGGCGGCGAAGCCCGATCGACCGCTGCCCCATCGGCCCCATTGCTAGGGTCGAGGCGACTTCCCCGAGCAAGAGAAGAAGAGCGAGAGATATGAGCCCACTGGTACCGATGGTCGTCGAGCAGACCTCTCGCGGAGAGCGCGCTTTCGACATCTACTCCCGGCTGCTGAACGAGCGCATCGTG
>JBPCNQ010000078.1:0-4506 GCA_051001095.1 Thermoleophilaceae bacterium | reverse complement strand
GACCAGATCCACCGCGCGATGATCGAGTCGGGTGAGTTGAAGGGCCTGGTCGACGAGTACTCGCTCCGCGGCGAGACCTCCAACCCGGCGATCTTCGAAAAGGCCATCCTGGGCTCCGCCGACTACGACGACAAGATCGCCGAGCTGGCGTCCGAGGACGTGGAGCCCGTCGACGCCTACCTGCGGATCGCCGTCGAGGACGTGACGGCGGCCTGCGACGTGATGCGGCCCGTGTACGACGAGCTGGACCACTACGACGGCTTCGTCTCGCTCGAGGTCGAGCCATCGGTGGCTCACGACACCGCGGCCACTGCCAAGCAGGCGCGCGAGCTGTGGAAGTCCGTGGACCGGCCCAACGTGATGATCAAGATCCCGGGCACCACCGAGGGCGTGCAGGCGATCCAGGACGCCACCGCCGACGGCATCAACGTGAACGTGACGCTGCTGTTCAGCGTTGAGTCCTACGAGAACGTGGCCGAGGCCTACATCCGCGGCATGGAGCGGCGCAAGGAGGCGGGGCAGAGCCTGGACGTGCACTCCGTGGCCTCCTTCTTCGTCTCGCGCGTGGACTCCGAGGTGGACAAGCGGCTCGCCGCCATGAATCGCGAGGACCTGATCGGGCTGGCGGCGATCGCCAACGCCCAGGCCGCATTTGAGAGCTTCAAGCGGATCTTCCACGGGGACCGCTTCGCCGAGCTCAAGGAGGCCGGCGCGCCCGTGCAGCGCCCGCTGTGGGCCTCGACCGGGGTCAAGGACGAGCGCTACCCCGATACGAAGTACGTCGCCGGCCTGGTAGCCCCCGAGACCGTGAACACCATGCCGATGGACACGCTCAAGGCGTGCGCCGAGCGGCTGGAGGTCGAGGGTGCCAGCGCCGACCAAGACCCCTCGGACACGCTGCAGAAGCTGGCGGACGCCGGCATCGACATGACCGACGTGACCCTGACGCTGCTGGACGAGGGGATCGAGAAGTTCGTCGAGCCCTTCGACAAGATGATCGCCGGGCTCGAGGACCAGATGGCCAAGCTCGGACAGGAGGCGTGAGCGCCACGCCGGAGGCGGTCGACGCCTCGCTGCCGCGGGAGCTGGCAGAGGCGGTCGCCGCCCGGTTGGAGGCGGCGGACGATCAGGGCGTGGTCAGCCGCATCTGGGAGCACGATGAGACCCTGTGGGGCGGGCCGGGCCCGGAGATCGGCAACCGCCTCGGCTGGCTCGACATCGCCGACCGCCAGCTGGAGACCGCCGACGATCTCGTCGCCTTCGCTGACTTGGCCAGGCAGGAGGGGTTCACCCACGCCGCGCTGCTGGGCATGGGCGGCTCGAGCCTCGGCCCGGAGGTGATCCGGCGCAGCTACGGCGACCAGGGGGCGCTGAAGCTGCACGTGCTCGACTCGACCCACCCCGACGCCGTGCGTGCTCTGGAGGCGGCGATCGACTTGGAGAGGACGATCTTCATCGTCTCCTCCAAGTCGGGCGGCACGCTGGAGACGCTGTCGCACATGCGGCACTTCTACGGGCTCAGCGGCGGCAACGGCTCGCAGTTCGTGGCGGTCACCGATCCCGGCAGCGGCCTGGTGTCGATGGCCGCCGAGCATGGCTTTCGCCGGGTGTTCGAGAACGACGCGGACATTGGCGGGCGCTACTCGGTGCTTTCGTACTTCGGACTGGTGCCCGCCGCCCTGATGGGAGTGGACATCAGGGGGCTGCTGGGATCGGCACAGGAGGCGGCAGACGGGTGTCGCGCGGCCGAGGAGAACATCGGCCTGTGGACGGGGGTGGCGCTGGGCGAGCTGGCACGACTGGGACGCGACAAGGCGACGTTCGTGGTCTCGCCCCGGATCGCGTCCTTCGGCCCGTGGGTGGAGCAGCTGGTGGCCGAGTCGACCGGCAAGGACGGCACCGGAATCCTGCCGGTTGCCGACGAGCCGCTGGGCGATCCGGCGGCCTACGGCGACGATCGCGTGTTCGTCTACCTGCGCGACGATGAGCAGCCCGACAGCGCCCTCGAAACGGCTGTGGAGGGCCTGCGCGAGGCCGGCCAGCCGGTGATCACCCTCGGCGCGTGCGGCGCCAAGGACCTCGGGCGGGTCTTCTTCACATTCGAGTTCGCCGTGGCGGTGGCCGGCTGGGTGCTGGGCATCAACCCATTCGACCAGCCAGACGTGCAGGAGGCCAAGGACAACACCAAGGCGGTGCTGGAGGCCTCCGAGCCGCCCCGGATCGAAGATGCCGACGACTCGGGGCTGAGCGCGCTGGTCAGCGAGGCGGCGCCACCGCGCTACGTGGCGGTGATGGGCTACGTGGCCCCGTCCGAGGAGCTGGACGCCGCGGCGCTCGAGTTGCGGGCCGCGATCCGTGACTCGACGCGGGCCGCCACCACCTTCGGGTACGGACCGCGCTTCCTGCACTCCACCGGTCAGTTCCACAAGGGGGGGCCGCCGGTAGGGATCTTCCTGCAGCTGGTGAACGAGGTCGGCGAGGACATCGACGTGCCCGACGCCGGCTTTGGCTTCGGCGAGCTGATCGAGGCCCAGGCCGCCGGCGACGTGCTCACGCTGCGCGACCACGGCCTGCCGGTCGAGCGGCTGCGTCTGGAGGGCTCCGATCCGGCGGCGGCGCTGCGGGCCGTGACCGAGAAGGTGCGGGTGATCCTGGCGGACTGAGGATGCTCAGCCGTCCTGGACCAGCTCGGCCAGGAGGGTCTGTGGCGTGATGATCCGAACGCCATGATGCTTACCGAGGGGCAGCAGGTGACGTCTGTCGCCGGTGACCAGGATGTCCGCGTTCTCCGCCACGGCGTGGACCTGACCTGCTCGGCCTGCGCCTTGGAGTCCACCCGCAGGCCGGCCCCCTCAGCGGGCAGCAGCACCTGAAAGGGCGCCACCCGGGCGACGTTGCTGGTGACCGGGACCACCGTCACAACCCCTCGCCCGAGGCGAGCCGCCGCAGCATTGGCGCTGTCGTTGCTGACCACGACCGCCGGCCTCCGCCTGTTCGCTTCGCTGCCCTCAACGGGATCGAGATCGACCAGCCGCACCTCGCCGCGGCGCATCAGGAAAGGCCGTCGCCGGTCGCGCCCTTCCACGCTTCACGGTCACCCGAGGCCTCCCACTCCTCCCAGGCCGCCGCATAGTCGCGCTCGAGGTCGGCGCTTCGCAACAGACGGACAGCCTTTCGCAGGGCGGCCGACCGGGACGGCAGGCCCGCCTCCGAACAGGATCGCCGACGCGGCCGCCGCCCCGCCGCTGCCCGGCAAGAGACCCAGCAGCGCCAGTGCCCCGGCCTCGGCCACCAGCGCGGAGACGAAGACCGCCGCGCCGCCGAATCGCCGCATGGTGGTGACCGTGGAGGTGATCTGGAGCGCCCGCGTCTTTGCGAGCCGGCCCTCCGCCGGCCTGGCGGCGATCCTCTTCGTGCAGGCGGTGGGGGCGTTGATCGGTCCACCCGTGCTGGGCGGGGCGGCCGACCACATCGGCTTCGCCGCCGTATTCTGCGGCGCGGCTGCCTTGCTGGCGGCCACGACGGTCCTGGCGCCGCGCGAGGGGCTTACGGATGCGTAGCTTTTGTGGCCAGCAGGTTGCAACCGCGCCGGTGCGCGGAAAGAATGGGCCGGAGGCGCCACGACAACGACTCGCGGGGTCCCGGCCCCTGAACGGAGGCAGTAGATGCAGCTCGGGTTCGTAGGGCTGGGAAAGATGGGCGGCAACATGGTCCATCGCATCCACCGGGACTCCGACCACACGGTCGTGGCCTTCGACTTCAACGAGGAGGCGGTGCGCAAGGCCACGGAGCACGGCGCCACCGGCGCGGGCTCGCTGGAGGAGCTGGTCGAGAGGCTCGACAAGCCCAGGGCGGTGTGGATCATGGTGCCGGCCGGCGATCCGACCCAGGAGACGATCGACAGGCTCGGCGATCTGCTGGAGGAGGGCGACGCGATCATCGACGGGGGCAACTCGAAGTTCAGCGACGACAAGGTGCGCGCCCGGGCCCTCTCCGAGAAGGGCATCGAGTACGCCGACGTGGGCACCTCAGGCGGCGTATGGGGCCTGGAGGTGGGCTACTGCATGATGGTCGGAGGCACCGACGAGGCGGTGCAGCGGATCTCCCCGGTCCTCGACGTGCTGGCTCCGCCCGCCACCGAGGAGCACGGGCCCGGTTGGGGCCGCTTTGGCGGCCCGGGCGCCGGGCACTACGTGAAGATGGTGCACAACGGCGTGGAGTACGGCCTGATGCAGGCCTACGCCGAGGGCTTCGACCTCTTCGACAAGTCCGAGTACGACCTGGACAAGGCGAAGATCGCCCACCTGTGGATGCAGGGGTCGGTGGTCCGCTCCTGGCTGTGTGAGCTGGCCGCCCTGGCCTTCGAGGCCGAGGGCAACGGCCTGGAGAGCCTGGACGCCTACACCGAGGACTCCGGCGAGGGACGCTGGACCATCGAGGACGCCATGGCCAAGGACGTGCCCACCCCGGTGATCACCGCCTCGCTCTACGCGCGGTTCTACTCGC
>JBPCNQ010000077.1:0-4894 GCA_051001095.1 Thermoleophilaceae bacterium | reverse complement strand
TCGGCAACCTGGGCAAGATCGCCGAGGTCCAGATCAACGAGCACGAGCGGCCCAAGGACGGCAACTACCTCTACGGCGCCTTCGGCCGCGACTTTCAGACCAGGGACGGCCAGCGCGTGATGATCCTGGCGCTGACGCTGCGCCAGTGGGAGGCGCTGATCGAGGCGACAGGGCTGGGCGAGGCCTTCGATTCGATCGCCAAGCTGACGGGGGTCGACCTCGACGAGGAGGGTGGCCGCTTCGAGGCGCGCGAGCTGATCGCCGCCACGCTCAAACCGTGGGTGATGCAGCGTACGCTCGAGCAGGTGCGGGAGATCTTCGACGGCACCGGCGTCGCCTGGGGCCCTTACCGGACGTTCATGGAGCTGGTCGAAAACGACCCGCGTGCCTCGACCGAAAACCCGATGTTCGAGGAGGTCGAGCAGCCGGGAATCGGGACCTACCGCATGCCGGGCTCACCGCTCGAGTTCTCGAACGCGGAGCGGCTCTCCCCCGCGCGCGCCCCGCTGCTGGGGGAGCACACCGAGGAGGTCCTGGGAGACGTGCTCGGGCTGGGCGAGACCGAGATCGGGCGGCTGTACGACGGCGGCGTCGTGGCCGGTCCGTCGCCGGCGCCGACCTAGGCGACTCCTGCCGCGCGACGATCGGGTTGCCGCGGGGCGTCACCGCTGTTTCCTGAACGGTCCCGTGATCGCAAACACGTAGCCCGGCGTCTGGATGTTCGCGAACAGGATCTTCTTGTCGCGAGAGAAGTTCGGCCCGGTGAACTCCGAGCTCTCGACCTTGTCGTCGTTGCGTGCGAAGAAGAACGGCTCGCCCCTGTCGGTGGCCCCCACCAGGTGGTTCACTCCGTCGCCATCCTCGGCGAGGATCACGCCGCCGTAGGGCGAGACGGTGATGTTGTCGGGCCCGTCGGGATCGCCATCCTGGTCGCTTGGCGTGTAGGCGAAGTGCAGCTTGAGCTCGATCGTGCCGGCCTCGGGATCGATGAACCAGACCTGACCGTCGTGCTGGGCCGCGCTGCCGTCGGAGCTGCGCGCGAACGACGCGACGAAGTAGGCGCCGCCGTCGCCCCACCACATGCCCTCCAGCTTGCGGCTGCGGGTGATCTCGCCCAGTCCGAACTGCTTCCGGGTCGAGACCGTGGTGGCGTCGCGGTCGGGGACCTTGACCCACTCGACGCGGTAGGTGGTGCCGGGGCGGGTGGCCACCGACAGGTCGGGCACGAATGCCCCCCGCCTGGTGAACGCCTTCATCGCCTGCAGCCTGCCGGCGTCGTCGGCCAGCGCACGGAGCGATCCGCGGCCCAGCGGCAATGCGCTCCGCGGCGGGGTGAAGCGATAGACCAGCCCATTGGGGTTGCCGGCGTCCTCGGTCAGGTAGATCTTCCCGCTGTCGGGGTCGACGACGACCGCCTCGTGGCTGTAGCGCCCCAGCGCCTTGATCGGCTTGGGGTTGCGGTTGGCGTTCTGGCGGTAGGGATCGACCTCGAACACGTAGCCGTGGGGCTGGCCGAGGATGGCCTCGGACTCCTCGCAGCTCAGCCACGTCTCCCACGGGGTCCGCCCGCCGGCGCAGTTGTTGTGCGTGCCGGCGAGGCTCACGTACTCGCAGACGCGCTTGCCGTGCCTGTCGACCTCGATGTTCGTCGTTCCACCACCGGCCTGAGCGTCGTAGACGAAGCCGGGGATCGGTGGCACCGGATGGGCTTCGCCACCGCTGACCTCGTGGTTGTTGACCAGCACGCTGCCGTTGCCCCCCCGGCGGACGAAGCTTGCGGTGCCGTCGGGATCCGACGGCGTCGGCCCGCCGCTCTCGAGCATGGTGACGCCCGACTGCGCGACGATCGAGTACTCGAAGCCCTTCGGCAGCGACAGCACGCCCGCCGGGTCGTCGACCAGCGGCCCGTAGCCGACACGGCGCCGTCTGCCTCGGCCGCCTTTGGCGGATGCCTCTGCACCGAACAGGCCGCTCGCGTCGCCGGCGAGCGCGATGCCCAACCCAGTCGCCGATCGGCCCAGCAACGACCGGCGGGAAAGCCCTGTGTCGGTGTCTGTGTCGGAATCGGGTCGTGTCGTGGACGGGGTCATGCACGCTCCAGTGGTCGAGAGACGGGCCGCCCACGGTGGCGGCCCTTCGCCGCGGCCAAGTGACGATGTGGTGAACCGCGACGCCGCTGGAGATGGCTGCGGAGCGCCGTGTGGGTTTGCCCGCCGCACGGCGCGGTGCCTCACCGGCCCGGGCTCCATCTATCCGCCAGCCCGGCGATGGACCCCCCCAGGTCCCCGCGTGGCTCGCGCCCCGACTGCGCCACGTGGGCGCCCATTCGCGAGTCCGGCAGGCACACGTGGCAGCGGCCCTCCCAGCGTTCGGGGTCCGGGCCCAAGCGATTGACGACGATCGCCGGAGGCGGCCCGACCCGGGCCAGGGACTCCGCCACCACCGCGGCCAGCGCCGGCTCGGCGGCCGGTCCGCAGACCACCACCACGCCGTCGGCCAGAGCCGCCGCCGCGGCGGCCTCCGCGGGATCCCCAACATCGATGACCAATGGAGCCAGGAAGCGCAGCGTGGCGCACAACTCGACCCGATCGGCACCCTCCACGAGGCACAGCCGCCCACACGTGCGCGTCCTGTGGGTCCCGATCGGCCCCAGCGCCCGCGCCAGCCGCGACGCCGCCAAAAGCCCCAGCCCCACCGCGCCCGCGGCTGCCTGGGTGGTGATCGCGCCGGCCCCCGACGGATCGCGCGCGGCCAGTTCGGCCCCCAGGGCGCGCGCGACGGTGGTCACCCCGCAGCGGCGGTGCAGCCCGGTCACCGCGATGACCGGCCGCTCGTACACGAGCGGCTGCTCGCCGGGGGCCGCCTGGGGCTCGGCGGGCTCCACCAGCCAAGCGGCCACCGAGGTCAGCGCGGCGGCCACCATGCTGCGCCCCCGAGGGGCGGGCTGGGCGCTCACGAGCCTGCCACCGACGCGTCGGCATCGACCTCCAGCTCACGAGCCAGAGCGCGCAGCGGCGAGGGCGGCCGCAGCCGCACGCGAACCGTCCCCCCGGCCACCGAGACGCGGGTGCGGGCGCGTGACCAGCCGGGCAGCGACTCGCGCACGCCGGCCTTGGCATCGGCGCCGGCGGCCAGGGCGAGGGCCCCCGCCTCGGCTCCCGTGCCGGCGAGCACCGAGGCGTAGCCCACCGCAAGGGTCTGTAGCAGGACCAGGCCCAGGAGCAACACCACGGGCAGGGCGCCGAGCAACTCGATCGTGGCCTGGCCTCGTTCGCTTCGCGGCACCCTCATCGGCCCTGCCGGCCCAACGAGGAGGAGGCGGATACGCTGACCGGCCCGGGCCGGTCCAAGAGGAGCGGCACCCTGACGCGGACGCGAACCCCTCCGGCTTTCAGGCGATCGACCTCGAGGCCCCGCCTGAGCGTCGAAGGTAGCGCGCTACGGGCCGCCGGCCCGACCGCCTTGCCCACCGCGTCCGCCCGCGCCGCCACCCGGGCGGCGTGGGCCGACATCCACACCGTCCAGCCCGCGAGCGCCAGCTGCCACGCCAGCGCTCCGGCGAGGAGCACGAAGGGAACGGCCGCCAGAAGCTCGACGCTGGCCTGGCCGGGGGCACCCCGCGGCCGGGAGGCCGGACCGTCTCCCCCACGAGCGGGCCAAAAACCTCCTGTTCGCGAGCGGTGCGATGCCATGAGCCCACGCTTGCGCGAGCCGCGCGAAGGGACAACCCGTGCGCGTTACGAAAGGGCTACGGGCGTGCGAAGAGTCGGTGCGCCGGCTCAGGCGTAGCTGCGGTACTGCATCCACACCCAGTACAGCCCGTAGGAGCAGATGCCCAGGAGGGCGAACCAGGCCAGGGCGCCGAACCCGCCCGAGTCGAACATGCGCGTGTGTGCGCACAGGGTGAGCAAGGCCAACCCGATCGAGCCGTAGAGCACCAGCCGCTGGCGGGCCTCCAGCCCCTCCAGCTCGAACCGGTACTGGTGCCACATCCGGTAGCCCAAGAACCCCACGGCTGCGAAGAAGGCGACCGACAGCAAGGTGATGGCCACCCGCAGCACCCCCCCGCCTCCCGGAAGGACGGTGAGAACGAGCGCGATCCCTGCGATAAGCGCTATCTGGCCGGCCAGCTTCACCCC
Source organism: Thermoleophilaceae bacterium (assembly GCA_051001095.1). Taxonomy (GTDB): domain Bacteria; phylum Actinomycetota; class Thermoleophilia; order Solirubrobacterales; family Thermoleophilaceae; genus JAAYBF01. The sequence goes on along the minus strand of JBPCNQ010000077.1, from coordinate 755 downwards.
GTCAAGGCTACCCGGCGCCTCGATCCGCCCGACCGGATAGCTTGTCCGCATGGGCATAATCGGATTCCTCGTCTTCGGGCTTATCGTCGGACTGCTTGCTCGCCTGCTGCTGCCGGGCCGCCAGAAGATCGGGCTACCGTTGACCCTTCTACTTGGGGTCGTGGGCTCGCTGATCGGCGGCCTGATCGCCACCAAGATCGGCTCGGGCAGCTACACGGAGTTGAACGTCGTCGGGGCGATAGCCGCCGTAGTGGCCTCCGTCGCGCTGCTGGCCGCGGCCGAGAGCGCCGGCCTGGGCCGCGGCAAGGACCGCGACCGCCTCGACAGCCCGCGACGCTAGCCGCCCGACCCCTCCCGAAACCGCTCCCGCGAGGACTCGATCTCCTCGATCGCCTCCTCGCGTGAGTACCAGCCGTCGACCTTGACGGTCTTCTGCTCGAGGTCCTTGTAGATCGAGAAGAAGTGGGCGATCTCGTCCCCGAGCGGGGCCGGCAGGTCCTCCAGGGTCTCCATCTTGTTCCACCCCGGGTCGGACAGGGGCACGCACAGCACCTTGTCGTCGATTCCCTGGTCGTCCTGCATCCGGAAGAGGGCGATCGGCTTCACGTCGATCATGCAGCCCGGAAACGTGGCTTCGGACACGCAGCACATGACGTCGAGCGGATCGCCGTCCCGGCTCAGGGTGTCGGGGATGAAGCCGTAGTCGGTGGGATAGACCACCGAGGAGAAGAGGAAGCGGTCGAGCACCAGGCGCT
>JBPCNQ010000076.1:0-3776 GCA_051001095.1 Thermoleophilaceae bacterium | reverse complement strand
ACAAGATGTCGGTTTCCTTGGGCTCATACTCAGCGTTCCAGTAGCCCATCTCCGCGTAAGGCGTAACTCCAGCCGCCCAACGATCCTTCTTGTCACCGTTTTCGGAGCCCTCAGCCATGCCTGCCTTTCTGGTAAGTGCTTGCAAAGAGAGAGTATGCAGAAATAAGACCACAAGAGCAAGTGAGCTTTTGGGCGTTATTCATAGGTTTGAGGCTATGGATCTACAGGGCTGCCGCCACGCCGGCCGCCGGGACCCGCCCCTGGCGCACGATGGCGTGCCGGCCCGTTACCTCATAGTCGCCCAGGTCCACGACCGTCGAGTGGGTCCCCGGCAGCTCGCCGCCGTCGAGCTCGAGGTCCACCCCGGCCCGAATGCGCCCGTCGACCTCCGCGACCGCCCGCGCCTCAGATCCTCCCGACCGGTTTGCACTGGACTGCAGCACCGGCCGGCGCATCGCACCCAGCGGCCCCAGGGTGCCTGTCAGCGCGGGCACGCGCAGGCCCAGGCGGTCGGGCCGAGGCGCGCAGGCCAGCGGGTAGCGGCGGGCCGGGTTTGGCAGCAGGATGGTCACCGCGCCGGGCAGCAGCCTGGTCAACGCCGCGTGGGTGCGCGGACCCAGCTCGGGCAGCGCGGCCAGCGCCAGCTCGGGGTCAAAGAACATGACCGCCGCGGGCTTGTCGGCGGGGCGGCCCTTCAGCGCGTACAGGCGGCGCACGCCCTCCGTCGAGTCGGGCTCGGTGGCCAGCCCATAGACCGTGTCGGAGGGAAACAGAGCCACGCCGCCCACCGCGATGCAGCGACCAAAGGCCTCGACGTCCTCCCCGGTCACGCGACTCTGCCCTCGGTCACGCGCGCGCGCCCGGCCAGGTCGGGATGGGTGCTCGCCTGGCTCAGCAGTCCACGCACCGCCGGGGCCTGACCGGGCGCGTGCTCCAGCGCCAGGCGCGTGCCGGACGGCGCCTGGGCCGCCAGGTCGCGGATGGCGTCGAGGCCGTCGGGCCCCGACACCAGCGCCTCACGGGGCTCGAACCGGCGGACCTCGGGCTGCAGTCCGCCGAAGTCGGACTCGGCCACATACGGCAGGTTGGCCACCACCAGGTCGCACCCCCCGGGGGCGGAGGCACAGCCGTCAGCCCATATGGGCGGCGGAAGTCCGGCCCTTTCCTCGATCGCCAACTCGAGGCCCAGCCGGGACGCGTTGGCCCGGGCCGCGGCCACGGCTGCGGGCGAGCCGTCGGAGGCGGTCACCCGCAGGTCGGGCCGCTCCTGCTTGAGCGCCAGCGCGATCGCCCCGCTGCCGGTCCCCACGTCGTGCACGGCCGCGCCCTCGGGCAGCTCGAGCGCCAGCTCCACCAAAAGCTCGGTCTCGGGCCGCGGGATCAGTACCCGCGAGTCCACCTCCAGCTCGATGAAGCGAAAGCCGCGGCGGCCGAGGATGTAGGCCACCGGCTCGCGCCGGATGCGGCGGCGGATGCGCTCGCCGATGAGCCGTGCGGCGGAGGCGGGCAGCTCGCGCGAGGGGTCGGAGACAAGCAGCCCGCGATCCACGCCGACGGCGTCGGAGATCAGCACCTCGGCGTCCAGACGGGGGGTGTCGCATCCCGCCGCCTCGAGCGCGTCGACGGCGGCGACCAGCACGTCGCCGGCACTTGACAGGATGCCGGGCGACACTCCGTTTACCGGTGGACCATCGACAGCCCGTCCGTGGCGGGCGTCCGGATAGGCCCATCGATACGCAACCACGGTTGACTCTGCCTGGACTCGGCGGCCATGCAGGGGCAGGATCGCAGCAACGCCCTCGGACAAGCGCACCCCTTCGCGCTCACCGCGAAGCACGCCCCCGGCTAGACAGACAGCGCGCGGCACTCTATGTTTGGCGGGTCCGGATCTCTAGGGAGGAGATCCCGGTGTGACGCGCTTGGAACAGCGGCGCTGGCGGGAGGGAGCAGAGTGACTTCAAGAATCGAATCATGGACATGCAGGGGACGGCGATGATCATTGCCGCGGGGTACACGGGCTGGTGGGTCGGGCTCATCCTCGGCTTCGTCGTCGTGGCGGTCGTCGTGGTGATCGTCGCCATCCTCCTCAACCTGGCGGCGCACATCGCCGACGACGCGCAAACCGCCACCGACGCGCTGCCGGTGGTGCGTGAACGGACAGACGCGCTGCAGGACGTAGGGCAGATCAACGCATCGGCGATCTCGATCCTGCGCTCCACCAGAGCTGCTCGAAAGGCGCTGACCGGATCATGACCATCCTCGGACTCGCCGACACGCACACCTTCTGGTCGATCGCGCTGGGGATCGGAGCCGTGGTGCTCGCCGTGGTGGTCATCCTGATGCTGATGCTGCTGAGCTCCCTCAAGGACATCGCCGGGAGCGTCACCCGCCTTCTCGAGGTGGGTGGGGAGGTCGCGCAGAACGCCTCGGAGATTCCGCAGCTGGCGGACACCGGGCCGGTGCTTGAGATGATCAAGGAGGAGGCGCTGATTCACGACGGCTACCTGGAGTCTCAACTGCGATGAGCACCGCTACGTACATACTCCTCAGCGTGGCCGAGGCCGTCGTACTCGTAGTTGTTCTTGCCCTGGCGCTCATCCGCATCAGCCAGCGGCTGAACGAGATCGCCAGCGGCCTCCAGGCGCTCGGGTCAGCACTCGGCGGCGTGGAGAAGAACTTGGCGCTGATCGGGGTGGTCGCCCCCAAGATCAACGGCCCCCTCTCGGACATCGTCGACGCGCTGCCCGGGATCGCCGCGAAGGCCGAAACCGTCGCGCGAGGATAGGAGCACTATGGCTCTCTGGTGGATCGGAAACATTGTTCTCCTGGTGGTGATCGCCCCGGTGGTGGTGTACCTGCTGTTCAACGTGCTCAAAGCTGCGCGGACCGTCCGCCGGGCGGTCGATGACATCGCCGTGGTGGGCACCGAGATGGTGGCCGACCTCGAGCCCATCCTCGCGCTCCGCCAGACCGACACCTACATCGGCTACACGACCGAGGGGCTCGCCCGCTATGGCGCGGCTCTCGACGAGATCCTCTGACCGATGGCCGCGGCCGCCATAGTCACCATCATCCTCGCCGTCGTGGTGGTTCTCGTGCTCGCGGGATTCCTGCTCACGATCGCGCGCGTACTCGTCGACGTGCACAGGAAGCTCGGAGCCGTAATCGACGCGGTCGGCTCGATCGCCTCTCAGACCAAGCCGGTCGACTCCGTCGTGCGGTCGATCAACGGCAACCTCGCCACTGCGCGGGACGTTCTGTCCTCGCTGCTGGAGAGCAAGGTCGGCGCCGACGGGGCCGCCCAGCTGGTCGCCTCGGTCGATCCGCTCGCGCAGGAGAACGCGTCCCCCCGCTCCGCGTCCCCCCGCTCCTCTGCTTCTGCGCGCGGGGACCAGATGGGTGACTACTCGCCCCCGCACTCCTTCGCGCGCGTCGAGGACCAGGACGATCTCGGCCGCGGACTGCCGGAGGACGACACGTCCCCGCACTCCTTCGCGCGTGTCGAGGACCAGGACGATCTCGGCCGCGGACTGCCGGAGGACGACACGTCTCCGCACTCCTTCGCTCGCGTCGAGGACCAGGACGATCTGGGTCGCGGCCTCCCCGAAGACGAGACTTCCCCCCTCTCCTTCGAGGAGGAGCCGGCTGGTGACACGTCCCCGCACTCCTTCGCTCGCGTCGAGGACCAGGACGATCTCGGCCGCGGCCTCCCCGAAGACGAGACGTCCCCGCGCTCCTTCGAGGAGGAGCCGGCTGGTGACACGTCCCCGCACTCC
>JBPCNQ010000075.1:0-10446 GCA_051001095.1 Thermoleophilaceae bacterium | reverse complement strand
CGGCCAGGGGCAGGCCGAGGCCGCTCGGTCCGCCGCGCTGGCCAGCGGGCTGGCGGGCGCCACGCCGTTGCTGTTCGGCGGGGACCTGAACCTCCGCCCGCGCGAGCACCCGGGCACCTTCGCGCTCCTGCGCGACTCCTTCGGACTGGAGGCGCCCACCTCGCCCGGGGCGATCGACCACCTCCTGACTGCCGGGGCCCCGGCGCTCTCACGCCCGCGGGCGCTCGAGCCCTCGGCCCGGGAGCTGTACGCCGGGCGCGGTCGCCGGCTGCGGCTGTCCGACCACGCCCCCGTCGCGGGAAGCTTCGAGGTGCGATAGTCCGCGCAGGTTCACTCACAGGGAGGAAGGTCGATGGCGCAGCAACGACGGAGTCGGTCCGAGAGCGGTTCGGGTTCAGGCGGCACGCGAAAGTCCGGTTCGAGTCGCGCGAACGCGAAGTCCTCGTCCTCCTCCAAGGCCTCGTCGGCTCGCTCCGGGTCGTCGGGCAAGCCGGAGGCAGCGTCGCGGTCGGCCGGCGCCAAGAAAGCGGCCGAGACCCGCAAGGCCAACGAGCGCAAGCGCTCGGCGGCGGCCAAGAAGGGCGCGCGCACACGCGCTGCCCAGGGCAGGTCCTCGGGCACGCGCAGCCAGGCCCAGAAGGCCGGAGCCCAGACCGCCGAGATGTCGGCCAAGAGCGCGGCCGAGGTGCGCGAGGCGCTCTCCAAGAGCCTGGTCGACCCAAGGAGCCTGTTGATGCTCACGCGCGAGTACATCGAGGAGGCCGTCAACGACGCCGTCAGTCGCGGACGCGTGACCGCGGACGACGCGCAGGACCTGATCACCGGACTGGTCGAACGGGGTCGCAAGCAGACCAACGACGTGATGGCCGACCTCGAGCAGCTGCTCGGCCGTGGCCGCGGTCAGATCGAGGATCACACCGAGACCGCGCGCAAGTCGGGGTCCACCGCCGCGCGCCGGGCGCGCAAGCAAGTCGAGGACGCCACCAGCAGAGCCCGCGATCAGGCCGATCCCGTGCTGGTCCAGGCCGACCGGGCCCGCCGCGCCGCGGGACTGGGCCCGAACTTCCCCGCCACCAGCTACAACGAGCTGACTGTGGCCCCGTTCCAGGCTTGGCTGGCCGACCTGAGCCCGGCCGAGCTGCGCAAGGTGCGCGACTACGAGCGCCGGCACACGAACCGCAAGACGGTTCTGGACGGGATCTCCGAAAAGCTCGACTAGAGCCTGCGAACATGGGGTCTCCATGCCGGACGCCCCAGCAGCTACCAAGCGCGTCCGTCCGAAGAAGGGTGAGGAAGTCGAGGTCACGATCGACTCGCTCGCCCACGGCGGCGCGGGGATCGGACGCGCGGAGGCCGGCTTCGTCGTCTTCGTCCGCGGGGTGGTGCCCGGGGACCGCATCCGCGCACGCATCGACAAGGCCAAGCGCTCGTTCGCCGAGGCTAGCCTGACCGAGCTGATCGAGCCCAGCCCCGACCGCCGCGACGTTGAGATCGCGCACCCCGGCGCCCCCTGGCAGGTCATGCCGTACGAGATGCAGCTGGCCGAGAAGCAGCAGCAGGTCTCAGACGCGCTCACCCGCCTCGGGGGGTTCGACGACCCCCCGGTGGAGCAGATCATTCCCGCCGTCGAGCAGTGGCGCTACCGCAACAAGGTCGAGTACTCCTTCGCCACGAACGAGGATGGCTCGCTGACCCTCGGCTTTCACCACCCCGGCCGCTGGGACCTGATCGACCCCGTCGAGCGCGACATCCTCGCCTCCGAGCGCGTGGACCAGGTGCGCGAGGAGGTGCTCGAATGGTGCGGGGCGGAAGGCCTGACGGCATATGACCGCGGCGAGCACACCGGCTTTTTGCGCAACCTCGTCGTCCGGGAGGGCCGGCGCACGGGGCAGCTGCAGATCCGCCTGGTCACCAGCAAGGGCCCCTTCCGCCACGATGAATTCGCCGCCGCGGTGTCCGCCGACTCCGTTCTGTGGACCCAGGCCGAGGGCGTCGCCGAGACCACGCGCGGGGGCAGGACCAAGAAGCTCAAGGGTGAGGCGATGCTGGCCGAGGAGCTGCAGATCGGTAATGAGCTGCTGCGCTTTGGCATCTCTGCGGACGCCTTCTTCCAGACCAACACCGAGATGGCGGAGCGCCTGTACGCCGAGGCGGTACGTGCCGCGGACCTGGGTGGGGGCGAGCGGGTGTTCGACCTCTACTGCGGCATCGGCACGATAGCCCTGGCGCTGGCGCTGGACTGCGCCGAGGTCGTCGGAGTGGAGAGCGTCGAGCGCGCCGTGGCCGACGCGATTGCCAACGCCCGGGCCAACGGCGTGGACAACGCCCGCTTCTACGCCGGGGACGTGCGCACCGCCATGCGCCCCCTGCTGGAGGAGGAGGGCTCGGCCGACGTCGTGGTGATCGACCCGCCGCGAGCCGGCCTCTCGCAGAAGGTCGTCAGGCGGGTGCTCGAGGTCGGAGCCGAGAAGATCGTCTACGTCTCCTGCAACCCCACCACCCTGGCCCCCAACGCGCGTCAGATGGTCGATGCGGGCTACGAGCTGCGCTGCGTGCGCCCGGTGGACATGTTCCCGCAGACCCCCCACATCGAATGCGTCGCGCTGCTGTCGCGCGGCTAGCCGCGCTTCTCGCCGTGCTGGGGGTGGCGCTGATCGCGCCGGCGCCGGTCTCCGCGGCGAGCAAGAGGCCCCCGGTCGTGATGATCGTGCTCGACGAGTTCCCGGTCGCCGACATCATGCGCCCCGACGGCGCCATCGATGGACGACGGTTCCCCGGCTTTGCGGCGCTCGCGCGCGGCTCGACCTGGTTCCCCAACGCCCACACGGTCTACGACAGCACCCACGAGGCGGTGCCGGCGATCCTGGACGGGCGCCTGCCTCGGCCGGGCCGGGACGCCAGCTTCCGCTCCCACCCGCGGTCGATCTTCACGTTCATGGACCGCCTGGGCTACCGGATCCGGGCTCGGGAGGAGGTCACCGCCGTGTGCCCGCCGCGCCTGTGCCGGCGCGCCGATCACTACGGGAAGCCGGAGTACAACATCCTGCACCGCCGCCGCGAGCGGCTGGAGAGCACGATCGCGTCGCTGAGGCGTACGAAGCGGCCGACGTTCACCTTCCATCACTCGGTGCTGCCCCACGGGCCCTGGGTCTATCTGCCCTCGGGACGGGCGCGGGTCGGCTACCGGCCGGGGACCCTGCCGGACTTCGCCTCGCCGGCCGGCTTCGGCGACCCGTTTCTGACGCAGCACAACGAACAGCGCCACCTGCTGCAGGCCGGTTTCGTGGACCGGGAGGTGGGTCGCCTGGTTCGCCGCCTGCAGCGGACGCGGCAGTGGAGGCGTGCACTGGTGGTGGTCACCGCCGACCACGGCATCTCCTTCCAGGTGGGCTCAGTCGACCGGCGCCAGGTCACCGAAGGCAACGTGCAGGAGGTGGCGCCTATCCCCCTGTTCGTCAAGCGGCCGGGGCAGACCCGCGGATCCGTGTCCCGGGCCTACGCCCGCACGGTCGACGTCCTGCCCACCGTGGCCCACCTGCTCCACGCCCGGCTCGGCTTTCCCGTCGACGGTCGGCAGGCGTTCGGAGCGGCTGTGGGGGCCCGGACGGGAATCGCGATCGAGCGCCGCGACCTGGGCGGCGAGATCGTTGTCCCGGCTGCGGAGATGGAGGCCCGGCGGCAAGCCGACCGCGATCGTCGCGCCCGAGTGTTCGGGACCGGCCCTTGGTCGCGGGTGTACCGCATCGGCCCCAACCGCCGGCTGCTGGGGCGCCGGGTTCCCCAGCCCACCGGCTCCCACGCCTCCGTGCCGCCGGTCGCCCGCTTCGCGGTGCCCGCCCCGCGGACGGTGGTCCGCCGCGGGGCCCGTGCCGTCCCCACCCTGGCCGCCGGCCGACTCGTCGGGGGCACGAGCACCGGCGGGCGCGACCTCGCCCTGGCGGTGAACGGCCGGATCGTCTCCGTGGGCCGCTCCTTCCGTCTGGCCGGCGATCCGGTTGAGTGGTTCTCCCTGGACCTCCCGGAGTCAGGGCTGCGCAGGGGACTGAACCCGATGGCGCTGTACGAGGTGGGAACGGGTACGAAGCTCGAATTGATCGGTGTTCGGCGCTAGGAGAACGGCGCAGCCGCCCGGGCTGATCGGTCAGACATTCTACGAAACGGGCACGATGCCCGTTTCGTCGACGGCATCAGTAAGGCGGGAAGTCCGCGTACCACTCGCCCAGCGATCGGAAGGCCCGCCAGAAGGCGCGCTTGGAGGCCTCGTCGTCCAGAGAGGCGTCGATGTCGGGCACGTATAGCGCGTCGCAGCTGGGAGTGAGCTTCTGGATGGCGCCCGGGTCGGCCTCCACCCCGGCGGCCAAGGGGATTCCCAGGCCGTTCAGCTCATCCACGGCCTCCTCGCCCATCACGACCAGTATCCGTGGCTGGACCACCGTGAACTCATCCAGCACGCGCGCCCGGCACTCGGGCGCCGCCAGGTCGGTGTCGGTCACCGGGCACTTCACGAACACGGTGCCGTAGACGGCCAGCGGGTCGATGCCCAGCCGCTTGAAGCTCTTCATCAGCGCGCCGCCCGCCCGGCCGTAGAAGGCGACTCCCTCCTCGATCTCCGAGGGCCGCGGGGCGAGCTTGAGCATGAACACGTCGGCCTGGGGGTGGCCCGACCCCAGAACGGGCATCATGCCGCCGCGCGGGCACAGGTCGCACTCCTGAACGGCGCGGGTGAGCCCGTTGAGCTCGCGGATGGCGCGCTCGAGGTACTTCTCGCGGATCTCGTCGTCAGTGGCGGGCACTCCGACGGGGTGATTGGACGAGGCCGCCAAGGTTCCTTTTCGCTGCATCAGTCCTTGCCTCCCTTGCCTGCCTCGCCTGTCTCGCCTGTCTCGGTCCGCGACTGACCGGCGCCGGGGCGGGCGGTGCGCCGCCGGGCCTGCTCGGGGGTCGCCTTGGTCTGGATGAACTTGAGCGCCTGGACGTAGAGCAGGCTGGTCTTCTTGCGGATGATGTCGGCGTCGCGCAGCGACTCGAGAAACTCCGCGGGGCCGTCGAAGTCCCGCATCCGGATCTTCACCGACCCCAGGCCCGCTGCGACGTGGCTGTCCGAGCCGGCGCCGGCCACGATCCGGTACTTGGCGGCGAAGCGCTCGGCCTCCTCGTTGAAGGCCGTGAAGGCCACGCGCGGGTTGAAGACCTCGATGGCATCGACGTCCTCCACCACCTCGAGCAGGTGCTCGTAGTCGGGCACCGAGTGCATGCGATCGAAGGGGTGGGGCACATAGACCAGGCCGCCCTGGTCGCGGATCGCGGTGATCGTCTCGCGCAGGGTCATCCCGCGGGGGATCCTCTCCTCGATGAACAGCCCGATCACCTCCCCCTGGTCGGCGGTCTTGACCTCCTCGGCCACGATCACCTTGACCCCGTACTCCTCCGACCGCTCGCGCGCCTCGTGGGCGCCGGACACCTCATTGTGGTCGGTCACCGCGATGGCGCCCAGCCCGGCGTCGCGGGCGGCCTCCAGCAACGTCCGCACCGGGGTCGCGCAATCCGGTGAGTGGTCGGTGTGCATGTGCAGGTCGACCGAGACCAGCTCCCGGTCGGCCAGGCGCTCTCGCACCGCCGGCACGCCGTTCGGATCGTGACGGCGCCCGGTGATCCCGCGGTAGAGATCCTCGAAGCCGTCGGCCGCGTGGCTCCAGGCCAAGGTCGGCCTGAGCTCGCCGATCCGGTCGCTCAGAGTCCGGCGCAGCGACTCGTCGCCCACCAGGCGATCCAGCTGCGCCGCGAGGGTGAGCGCGTCCCGGGGCTCGAACAGCAACCCGAGGTTGCCGTCATCCAGCGACTCCTCGTAGCGGGGGAGCCGCGAGGCGACGGGAATGGCGCCGGCTCCGAGTGCCCGCAGCACCAGCTGGGGGGTGGGGGCGGTCCCCAGCGATGCGGCCACCACCACATCGACGCGGGCCAGATGCTCGGCCTCGCTGCCCTCGACCGGACCTGCGAAGCGGATGCGGTCGCGAAGCCGGCGCGGCAGCGCGGGCGGAGCAGCGACCGCGGCGGGGTCGGGCAGCCAGACGGTGGCCGACCAGTCGCGCTCGGTGTCCATCCTGCGCACGGCACGCAGGAAGATGCGCAGCGCGCCCCTCTCCTCCCGGGCCGGGAACAGGATCCGCGGGGGCCCGTCGTGGGGCTCGCGCTCCAGCAGGTCGGCCCCCGGCCGAATCACGTCGTAGCCGCCGGGGAAGAAGCGCTCGACCAGCTCGCGGGTGGCGGTGAAGGAGGCGCTGCGCCCGTCCAGGCGCCCGAACAGCAACTCGACCAGGGGCCGGGCCATCTGGGTGGAGACGAAACGCTCGGTGGGGGAGTGGAAGGTGCCTACGTTCAGTGCCCGGGAGTGGCGCAGCGCGGCCGATGACGTGCTGGGCGCGAAGGGCTCGTGCACGTGCACGACATCCAGGGCAGCGTTCTCCAGCAGGTCCTCGAGCGTGCGCGAGACGTCCATCGGCAGCGACACCGATCCGCCGCGGCGAAAGGGCAGCGACTGGCCGAGGGCCAGCACCTCTCCCTCGAAGAGCGCGCCGGGCCTGCCGTCCTTCAGCGCCCTCACCCGCCGGCGTCCGTCCTTGATCAGGTCGCGCGAGTCCGAGGGCGCGATCACCACCACCCGGTGACCGCGGTTGCGCAGCTCCTGGGCCAGGCGCTCCACGAAGTGGTTGACCTCGTGCTGTTGCTCCCAGGGATACGGCGTGACCTGGGCGATCGACATAGGCTCCAGCGGCACGATCGCAGCATACGATGGCGGCCGTGAGCACCGAGCCCGAGCGCCGAGCCTCCGGTGTGAGCCCGCCCGACCGAGCCGCCCCGCGCGACCGCGGCCCTGAACGAAGACGGGCGGCCCATCGGGCCGCCCGGAAGGCGTCCGTCAACTGCCGCCTGCTCTACGCCTGCTCCTCGACCTTGAGCGCAGCGGTGCCCCCCGGCAGCTTGGGGGCCCCGCCGTGCTCGGCGATGAACGCCTCCGTGTCCTCGCGCGCGACCGAGTCCGGCACCTGGACGGGCGGGGACTTCATCAGGTACGAGCTCGGCCCCTCGAGTGGCCCGGCGATGCCCTTGTTCAGCGCGAGCTTGCAGCAGCGCACCGCGTCGGTGACGATGCCGGCGGAGTTGGGGGAGTCCCACACCTCGAGCTTCATCTCGGCGGTCAGCGGAACATCGCCGAAGGCCTGGCCCTCGAGCCGGATATGGGCCCACTTGCGGTCGGTGAGCCACGGCACGTAATCCGAGGGGCCCACGTGCACGTCGCTGGCCGGCATCTCGTGATCCACGATCGACGTGACGGCGTTGGTCTTGGAGATCTTCTTGGACTCCAGCCGCTCGCGCTCGAGCATGTTGTAGAAGTCCATGTTGCCCCCGACGTTGAGCTGGGAGGTGCGCATGAGCTTCACGCCGCGCTCACCGAACAGGCGCGCCAGCTGGCGGTGCACGATGGTGGCCCCGACCTGCGACTTGATGTCGTCGCCGACGATGGGCAGGCCGGCCTTGTGGAAGCGGTTGCCCCAGTACTCCTCACGGGCGATGAACACGGGGATGCAGTTCACGAAGCCGCAGCCCGCCTCGAGCACCTGCTCCACGTACCACTTGGTAGCGTTCTCCGAGCCCACCGGCAGATAGGACACGACCACGTCGGTCTTGGTGTCCTTGAGAATCTGGACGATGTCGGCGGTCTCGCCCGGCGCCTTGGTGATCTTCTCCTTGAGGTACTTGCCCAGGCCGTCGTGGGTCATGCCGCGGTGCACGGGCACGCCGAGCTTGGGGACGTCGGCGAACTTGATCGTGTTGTTCTGGCCCGACCAGATCGCCTCGGAGAGATCCTTGCCCACCTTGTCGGCGTCGATGTCGAAGGCGGCGGTGAACTCGATGTCGCCGACGTGGTAGCCGCCGAGGTCGACGTGCATCAGCCCCGGCACGTCCTGCGCGGGATCGGCGCCGGCGTAGTACTGGACGCCCTGCACGAACGAGGAGGCGCAGTTGCCCACGCCTACGATGGCCACGCGCACCTTCTCGCCCTGATAGCGGGATGCGCCGTTGGTCGAATGGTTCTCTGACACGAAGGACCCTCCTGGAAGTCTCATGAAAAGCGGCGCCGGGAGGGCGCCGCGTCATCGGCTACTAAAAAACCCGAGGGGGCTCGGGGTTACATGCACGGGTGCGCGCCGAACGCGTGCCGCGGGGCCCTCCAGCCTAGCGCCGCGCGCGGAGGAGCACAGCCGGAGCGTCGGTCCGGGCGAGCACCGGAGCGATCCCCTCAGGATGCGGCCGCGGCGTTCAGCTCGCGCCGCACGTGGGCCATCCGCTGGAAGGTCGTGAGGATCGCCAGGGCGGCCAGCACGTAGACCGCCGGCTCGAGTAGCTCCACGTCCACCACGTTCGCGCCCTTGGCCAGAAGCAGGCCGACCGCGATGATCACCACGCGGACGGCCCGCGTAGCCAGCCCCACCTTGCACTCCACGCCCAGCGCCTCGGCCCGGGCACGCGTGTAGGACACCATCAGGCTGAAGAGCACGGCCAGCACCACCGCGGCCACGGCGAGGTCGTCTCCCACCTTGGCGAAGTACGCGCCCACGGCGGCCAGCACGATGCCCTCCTCGACCCGGTCCAGACTGGAGTCCAAAAAGGCCCCGAACGGCGTTCCCTTACCCGACATGCGCGAGTAGCGCCCGTCCAGCGTGTCCATGACCGAGCCGATCACGAAGGCGAGGCCCGCCAGGAAGAACTCCTCCTGGGTGATCAGCGCGGCGGCTATGAGGTTGCCCACCAGGCCGGTCATGGAGATGGCGTTGGGGGTCAGGCGTGACTCGATCAGCCGGTTGCGGGCCAGCTCCCGCCTCGCCCCCCGGGGCCCACCTTCCGTTCGCGTTGGTCCGGCCACGCCGGTCAGGCCACCGCCTGGGCTCGCCCTGTACGCCAGCCCCAGACCTCCGGGCGGGCTCTCGCGAGGGCGAAGGAGGCGGCAGTGGCGGACACCGCGGCGACCAGCGCGCCGAGCGCTGCGTCCAGCCAGAAGTGGTTGGCCGTCACGACGACCACGAAGGTCACGACCGCGGGATAGGCCAGCCACAGCACTCTTAGCGCGCGATTCCTGACGATGCGGCTGGCCGGCACGGCGATCATCAACGCGAAGGCCACGTGCATGCTCGGCACGGCGGCGAAGGGGTTGTAGAGCACGTTGACGCTCTGGTCGGCCTTCTCGCCCACGAAGGAGGCGACGGTGTCGGTGAAGCCCCACTCGGGCAGGAAGCGGGGCGGCGCGGTCGGATAGATCACATAGCCCACGAGCGCCAGGAACATGGCGATCATGAACATGTTGCGCACGTAGTAGAAGGAGCCGTTGCGCATGATGTAGAGCCAGATCAAGAACGTCGTCGTGATCACGAAGTGCGAGTTCACGTACATGAAGTTCGCGGTATCGAGGATCCAGGTCTGACCCTGGGCCCAGCTCTGCAGGCCGGGCTCGAAGAAGAGGCCGACCGCGCGCTCGGCGTCCACCAGGCTGCGGGCGTTTTCGAAGGCCAGCGCGGCCTGTCCGTCGACCAGGCCGCGTACCAGGCGGTACGCGTAGTAGGCACCGGCGAAGAGCACGAGCTGGCGCAGGGCATCCAGCCAGCCCTGCGGAAGCCAGCGCTGGGTCATTTCCCAGTAGCGCCGGAACTGGGCGAAGAAGTCCTGGGCCACCTGGTTCACGACGCGGAAGCGTAGACGCCCTCGCCGGACGGGACATCCGTGCCCTGCCCGGCCCGTCACCCGGCGTTGCAGCGTCTGCCGCGCTCGAGGACCCGCTCGGGCCCGAAGCGCGTGACCAGCTTGAGGAAGCCCGTCCGCTTGGCCGTCACCCGCGTCCAGTCCCCTTCTCGCTCTACACAGCCCCCCTTGGCCAGCCAGTACTGCGTCCAGCGCACACGCACGAGCGCGGACCCGGGCTTGCGCACGCGCAGCAGCACCTGGTCGGAGCCCAGCTGCTCGAGCTCGATGTTGGCGTCGCCCCTCGAGATGACCATCGGCGTGGGCAGCGTGACCTCGTAGATGCGCCAGTGGTCGAACGTCGCGCGCAGCCGCAGGTAGGGCAGTCCGCTCTCGATCAGGGCACGCTCCTGGTACGCGCTCTTGTCGGGCTTGGCGTCGGGCAGCGCCACGTAGCGGACGGCGTTCTCGGACAGCCAGTTCGCGTAGCTCAGCTCGTTGAGCGGTCCCTCGTAGAAGATCGGGTTGCGGCCGGTGTCCAGCTGGCGCAGCCAGCCGCGAGCCAACGGCACGGCGGAGCCCACCTCGGCTCCCTCCCAATGGCCCAGGGTGAAGGGGATCTCCAGCCGCCGCTGGTCTGGCAGCAGCTTCATGTACTCGCGCACCGGGTCGAAGTAGGAGGCCTTGGCCACCGGGTCGGAGGCCGCCTTGTAG
>JBPCNQ010000074.1:0-5636 GCA_051001095.1 Thermoleophilaceae bacterium | reverse complement strand
TCTACGAGCGCTACGTGCCGGGCGTGTTGTCCTTTTGCCGGCACATGCTCGGCAGCATCGAGGAGGCCGAGGACGCCGTGCAGCACACCTTCGCGGCGGCCCACGGCGGTCTGCTTCGCGACGAGCGAGAGATCGACTTCAAGCCCTGGCTCTACGCCATCGCGCGCAACCGCAGCCTCTCGGTGCTTCGTGCCCGGCGCGAGAGCGTCGACTCCGAGGCCGAGGTCAGCACGGCCGGGCTCGACGATGACGTGCGCCGGCGCGCCGACCTCCGCGCCCTGGTCGCCGACCTCCAGGATCTCCCGCCCGATCAGCGCGAGGCCCTCGTGCTCACCGAGTTGGAGGACCTCTCCCACGCAGAGGTCTCCGAGGTGCTCGGCTGTCCGGTGGCGAGCGTGAAGGGCCTGGTCTTCAGAGCGCGTTCCGGGTTGATGGAGCGTCGCGACGCCCGGGCCGCGCCGTGCGAGGAGATCCAGGCCGAGCTGGCCACGGCCCGCAAGGGCTCCCTGCGCAAAGGCAAGCTGCGCCACCACCTCAAGGAGTGCGTGGGTTGCTCGGCCTACCTCGAAGACGTACGCCGGCAGCGCCGGATGCTGGCTCTACTGCTGCCCGTCGTCCCGAGCTTCGGGCTCAAGCGCAGCGTGCTGGCCGCCTGCGGCCTGGGGAGCGCGGGGGGTGCCGGCACCGCGGGCCTGGGCCTGATTTCCGGCGGCGCCCCGCTGGCCATGGGGGCCGTCGCCAAGGTCGCGGTCGCTGGTGCGCTGGCGGGCGGGGCGGCGCTCGGAGGGGGCGTAGCGGTCAAAGAGCTCGCCCGAGACAGCGACGCGCCCGCACCGGCAGCCCGAGTCGAGCCCGAGCGCCAAGCGCCAGCCAACCCGCGAGCCGGTGCCGGGGAGGCCAAGCGCGGCAACGGCGCGACCCCGGCTGCCCGCCGCGCCGCCGGAGCCAGTGGCCGGTCCGGAGCCAGGGGGGCTCGAGGGTCCGCGGCCTCGTCCTCGCCTCGGGTGCCCGGCAAAGGCACGATCCGGCGATCCCCCAAGCCCTCCGGCATCCGAGCGCCCGGTCCCAACCGGCCCACCCCTGCGACGGGGCGAACGCAGCGTCCCAGCGTTGGTCCGGATCAGGGCGTCGGAGCCAAGCGACCGGTCGCGCCCGACAGGTCGCAGCCGGTCAAGCCGCGAGGCGGGAGCGTGGTGGCGCCCAAGGCCAAGCCCGAGAAGGCTCCGCCCGGCGGCAGGTGAGCGAAGCGGCCTCCCGAGGATTTCGGCACGCTCACGTTCCACCGGAACCGGAGGTGTGACCGGTCATCGAACACGGCAGCGCGGCCTTGGCGGTGTTGCTCGAGGCATCCGCTCAGGAAGAGGTGAAGCTGAGGATCAGCTGTGCAGTCTCGACGGGGATGTCGAGCTGGGGGCAGTGGCCGATGCCCTCGAGCTCGACCCAGTCTGCGTGGGGCAGCCAGTCCCGGCGGTAGCGAGCGGCGGCCGACGGCCACGGCAGGAGCTTGTCGTCGCTGCCCCACACGATTCGCACCGGACAGGCGATCTTCTCCGCATCGATGCTCCAGCCCTCGCGGGTCGCGTAGTCGACCAGCGGCAACACCGCATCGCAGCTCGCCACGCCGAGCATCTGGTGGGCAAGCAGCTCGGCCGGGATGTGCTCGAAATTCGTGGCGGTGTACAGCGTCGCGCGGCGCCTGCCCCCCGGGGAAGCCAGGATCGCCTCCGCGTGCGGCGCGGCGGTCTTCAGCAGGTCCTGCATCGTCGTGAAGTAGTGGAGGGTCTCCCTGGAGGACTCGTCGCCTTGTGCCCAGCCGCCGGCGGGGGCGAGCGCGACGACTGTCCGCGCCCGGCCGCGCGAGGCGAGCTGGAGCGAGACATAGCCTCCGAGCGAGTTGCCGACGAGGTGCGCGGTCTCGAAGCCAGCGTCGTCCATCGCGCGCTCGACCGCGTCGACGAGCACTTCGTTGCTCATCTCCCCTTCGATCGGCGGCCCGCCCGCATGCCCGGCGAGCGTCAACGCGAGGACGTCGTGATGGCGCTCCAACGTGGGCAGGACGAGCTCCCAGGTGCGCCAGGTGTCGGTGAAGCCGTGGAGGCACACCAACGGCGTCCCGGCGCCTCCGCGGTGAGCTGGGGTGAAGTTCGAGTACAGGCCGTAGACGCTACCGGCGGCTCTGTGAGGACTGTGCGAGCAGCCCGGCGGTCAGGAAGATCGTGTCGAGCCAGGGTGGCTCGGGCGCCCGGAAGGAGCTGTGGGGCGCCCCGGCAAAGGGGTCGCTCAGGTCGCGCCCGTACCGATCGGCCAGGGTCGTGGTGGGCTGCTCATCGACCTCCCAGCCCTTCGTCCGCAGAGAGACGGCCAGGTCGTCGCCGTCCCCTCTCGCGAGGAGGCTCTCCATGTCGATTCCGGAGCGCTCGGACAGAGCCCGCAGCCGCTCGCCCGCCGCGGGATCACCCGCGATCCGGTCGAGGGCGACGACGCTCCCGGGGGCGGCGAGCCCGTGGAGCCCGCTCAGCAGGCCCTCCTGTGCGTCCGGGGGCAGGTAGGCCAGCAGCCCCTCGGCGACCCACGCCGTCGGCTGTTCCGGTGCAAGGCCGCCTGCCTCCAGCGCGGCGGGCCAGTCGTCACGCAGGTCGATACCGATCGCCGTCCGTATGCATCGCGGCTCGGCACCCTGCGCGTCCAGGGTCGCGTCCTTGAACTCGAACACGGCCGGTTGGTCGAGCTCGAACAGCTGAAACCCGGCGGGCAGGTCCAGGCGAAACGCGCGCGTGTCGAGCCCCGCGCCGAGGAGCACGCCCTGTGTCGCCCCGTCGCGGGCCGCTGCCAGCAAGGCTTCGTCGTAGAAGCGCGTGCGCAGGCCGATGTAGCGAGAGCCGTGCAGGTGCAGCGCCTCGGCGTCTGAGACCGGGCTGCCCGGATCGGGCCAGTCGGCGAGCATCGGCAGGTCGGCCCCGGCCGCCTCGAACAGCGCTCGTGCAAACGGGTCCTCGATCAGGCGGTCCGGCCGGCCGCTCTCGACCGACCGCGCTGCGGCGAGGCCGAGGGCGGTGATGCCGGGACCGGAGGAGAGGTCCCAGGTCATAAGCGCTCTCGGCCCGGGCCGAGCTGGTCGACGCTGCTCTGGCGATCGCCGATGAGGCGGGCTTGGACGCCGTTTCGATCAGGCGCCTGGCCGGGCGTATGGGGATGCGCACGATGAGCGTCTATACCCATGTGGCATCCAAGGACGACCTGCTCGCACTCATGTTCGAACGCATCAGCGCGGAGCTGATCGTGCCCACCCCACTGCCCCGAGGCGGACGCGAACTCCTGCGCCTCATCGCCCAGCGCGCTTTCGACCTGTATCTCGCCCACCCATGGATGCGCCACTGCGTTCGATCGGCGCCGTCCCTCGCGCCCCCCGCCGGTAGGCAGGCCAGGAGTCGTGAAGGTAGAGCGCGAAGGGTACCCACCAGATCAGGTCGTTGGTGAGGACGACGACGCCCGCGGCCAGAGGCCAGGCGCCGACCGCGATCGTCCACACCAGTCCCACGGGGCCCAGCACCTTCCCGAGCAGACCCACCGCCGCTAGCGGCCACCCCTGCTCGGGAGCACGGGCCACCTCCAGGTACACGAGCCCGTAGAGACCTACGACCATCCCGAGGCAGGCGAAGACCTCCGGGTGGTTGAGGGGCGGCATGCCCGCGAAGCGGAAGAGCCAGTTCGGGTCGGCGACCGCGTAGAGACCCCAGCCCACGTTGTAGACGCCGGCCGCCGCGAACACCGCCCGGTGAAGTCTCCGGCGGGCGATCACCCCTCCTGCTGCTCCGCTGCGCGCCGCGGGGGCCACGGCCAGTGGCCGTGCGGCAGCCCGAGGGCGGCGTACAGGTCGCGCACGCCGGACAGGAAGACCCCGGCGGCCATGACCGTAAGGGCCCACTGGAGCAACCCGGGCACCTCGGGCGCCCCCGCCCCGAGGGCCGTGGGACGGGACCACCACGCGACCAGGACGGGGATCAGAAAGGCGGCCATCGCGCCGTAGAGGATGCCCATCACCGCGTGCGTGACCCTCTCGCCCGCGTACACGTCACCCATGGGTTTGCGCACCGCTATCTCGACCACGAAGTCCCACAGGGTCAGCACGATCTCCGCGATCAGGACGGCGAGGAGTGCGAGCACCCACAGTCCCTCCCAGGCGACCCAGGGCAGGGTGGCGAAGAGCACGGCGTACAGGAAGTCGCGGCCCGCGTGCAGCTTGAGCTCGGAGGCCGACTGCCACCCCTGCGCAGGCAGCCTCGCGCGCCACTCGTGGTAGTAGATGGTGTCGAACGCCCCGACGAGACCCAGGATCGACAGAAGCCACAAAGCCATCGTCATCGTCCAGCCTCGTCCCTCTCTATGTATCCGCTGTAGGAGACGAGAAGACCGATCCACGGGACGGTGACGGCGACCGATACGCGTGTGCGCTCCGTGCCCTCCGGCTCTTCCCGCGCCTCGACCCGCGGCGCGAGGACCCGCGGCAACGAGACGGCCAGGGGCCCGGCGCTCAACGCCGCGCCGGCCTGCCGGTAGAGGAGCGCCCCGCCCCGGACCTCGAGCCGGAAGCACAGCTCGAGCGGTCCGATCCGCTCGACGAGCCTGCCGCCGGACTCCCGCTGCGTGCTGATAAGAGGCGCCCCGTCGAAGCTGCGCTCCCAACGCTCTCCCCGGCCGAGCGGGGTGACGAGCAGTCGAATGCTCGCGGCCTCGGTCGCGGGGGGGACGCGAAGGAGCCAGGCGAGCAGTCGCCCGAGACGGCCCGCCCCGTGCCGGACGCGAAACCGACCGGCGGCGGAGAGGGACGCGCCGTCGAGGTGCGTGCGGCGTACGGGCGCGGCCAGCTCATGCCAGGAGGGCCCCAGCAGCTGGGGATACAGAGCCGGTCGCACGGTGATCGGAGTATGCCGTGCTCCGGCTCGCCGCCGTGTCCCGAGCCGACGCGGCCGGGTGGGCGGCGATCGCTCCGGCGTAGGGCCGCGCGCTAGCTGCGCACCTGGGACCCATCCACGATCGCGTCCTCGCCCGACCCGAGGCGCACCCACGCCTTGTTGGTCCCGTCGTAGTCGGGCGCCCAGAGCACGAGCGTGGCCTCGACCTCCTCTGTGCCCACGCGGCAGGTCTCCGTGCCCTCGGCGTCGAGCCCTCGCCAGATCCGGATGAACGGGTTCGACTCCCACTCCTCCCCCACC
This sequence comes from Thermoleophilaceae bacterium, assembly GCA_051001095.1. Taxonomy (GTDB): domain Bacteria; phylum Actinomycetota; class Thermoleophilia; order Solirubrobacterales; family Thermoleophilaceae; genus JAAYBF01. The sequence goes on along the minus strand of JBPCNQ010000074.1, from coordinate 423 downwards.
GTCGTCGCCTCGACGTGGCCGGGGTGCAGGCGGGTCTCGGCCGGCAGCTCCATCAGACGGTCCATGATCGAGGTCTTCAGATCCCCGAAGCCGGCGCGGTGGGCGCCCGGGTGCCACCCACCGTTCCCTTGAACAGGACGTCGGCGGTCAGGCAGTCGGTGCCGTCGAAGAGCAGCGCCAGGTGACCGGCGGCGTGGCCGGGCGTGTGGATGGCTCAGATCTCGAGGCCTCCGGAGCCGATGGCGTCTCCGTCGGCGAGCATCTCGTCCACCCGGCCTTCACCGAGGTCCTTCGCGGTGATCTCGTGGGCCAGCACCGGCACCCCGAAGCGCTCGGCCAGGTCCCCGACATCGACCACGTGGTCCGCGTGCCCGTGGGTGACGATCACGGGGGTGATCGCGATGTCGTCGCGCCCGATCCGCT
>JBPCNQ010000073.1:0-4869 GCA_051001095.1 Thermoleophilaceae bacterium | reverse complement strand
CAGCCGCCCTGGGCCCCGCGCGCCACGGCTCGACCGCCGACGAGAGCCAGCTCTTCACCGCGGCGCACCTGGACATCCCCTACGTGACCTCCGCCCACGAGGCGGAGGGCCAGGCGATGCGCGTGGCGGCCGCCGGCCTCCCGCTGGTGTGCGTGAACCCGACCGTGGCCTTCGGGCCCGGCGACCTGCACGTGACCTCGACCCGCCTGGTGCGCTCCTTCATGCTCGGTCGGGTTCCCGCCTACGCCGAGGGCGCGGTCAACGTGGTCGACGTCCGCGACCTGGCCGTGGGCGCGCTGCTGGCCGACACCCACGGGCGCGTGGGGGAGCGCTACATCCTCGGCGGTCGCAACTTCACCTTCGACCGCCTGTTCGCCGATCTGGGGCGACTGACGGGCGTCACCCCGCCGGTCAGGGTGCCGAGCGGCCTGGCCGCCGCGACCGCCGGCGTACTGGGCTTGGGCCCCGGTCGGACGGCCCTGAGCCCGCAGGAGGTGGCCGCTGCCAGCCAGTTCTGGACCTACCGCTCCGGCAAGGCCGAGCGCGAGCTCGGGTGGAGCGCCCGGGCCCACGAGGAGACGCTGGAGGCCACGGTGGCCTGGTACATGGATCGGGAGGGAGACCGCATCACCCGCTCGCGGCGCTCCCAGCAACTCCGGTACCGCGCCGCCGGTGCCTTGATCGCGGCGGGGGAGGGAGCGCTGGGCACCGGACGCAGGATGCTTAACGGAATCGGAAAGCACTAGCCTGAACCGGATGACCACTCTGTACCGCTGCAAGGCACCCACCGATCTCGTATGCCGTTGCGGCAAGGTCGCCCGCAGGCTTCGCCTTGCCGGCATCGAGTACGACGAGGTACGCGTACCCTTTCTCAAGCGCGACCGTCCCGAGGTCGACGAGTTGACCGGCCAGCGCTGGGTGCCCGTGCTGGTGCACGGAGACGAGGTCGTGCACGACTCGCATCGCATCCTCGAGTACCTGGACCACGTGCAGGAGACCGCTCGCGCCGCACCCCCGGCGGCCCCGGCCGGGCGCGTGTCCTGATGGCCGGCGGACACGGATCCGTACCGCCCCGCAACAAGCTCCGCCGCGGCGGGTTGGCCGCTCGGCGCGCGTGGCCGATGGTGCTGATGGCCTGGGAGCGCTGGCAGGCGCTGCCCGAGGCGGACAAGGAGCGCTACCGCCGACGGGCGCGGGAGTACGCCGACCGAGGCAGGCGCGCGGTGGTCCGGGCCAGGCAGCGCCGCTATCGCGGTCGCTGACCCACGTGCGGCGCCCGACGCCCGCCCCTGCGGCCCTTCATGCTGCCCTCCTACTTGCTCAGGTTGTTCTCCAGCGGGATGTTGCTCTGCTGCGCGGGGATCTCCTCGTCGGTCAAGGGAGCGGCAGCGACTGAAGCGGCCGTGGCGGCGGGCTCGTCGTCCTCCTCGGGCATGTCTACCCCCATGAGCTGGGCCAGCTCGCCGTTCTCGTACAACTCCATCACGATGTCGCAGCCGCCCACCAGCTCGCCCTTCACGAAGAGCTGGGGAATCGTCGGCCAGCCCGAGAGCCCCGAAAGCTCCTCGCGGATACGCGGATCGGGCAGGATGTCCAGCGCGGCGTAGCGCACACCGAGGGCGTTCAGGGCGCCGGAGGTGCGCAGGGAGAAGCCGCAGGCCGGCTGCTCGGGGGTGCCCTTACTGAAGAGCATCACCTCGTTCTGCTTGATGGAGCCGTCAATGAAGTCACGAATCTCAGCGTTGTCCATGGGTCAACCTTCCGGAGTCGAAGTCTTGATCGAGAGGGCGTGGATGGCGCCGCCCACATCGTTGCCGAACACGCCGTAGACCAGCTGATGCTGCTGGATGCGGCTGAGCCCCTCGAAGCGCTCGGACACCACTTCGGCCCTGAAGTGGTCGCCCCCGCCGGTCAGGTCCTCCACCTCGACCCGGGCGTCGGGGAAGGCATCCTTGATGCGCAGCTCGAGGTGGTCTGCGGTCGGCACGTCCACGAAGATAGCGGGGTCGGAGAGGCTTCCTTGCCATACGCGCGGCCATTGCTATGTTTCCTGAAGCATGGTCACGCTCACAGACATAGCTGCGGACAAGCTGCGCGGCTTCCTGGCCCAGCAGGAAAGCGACGGAGAGGTGGGCCTTCGCGTCGGGGTGCGCGGCGGCGGCTGCTCCGGATTCCAGTACGCGCTGGCGCTCGACGAGAAGCACGAGGACGACGAGGTATTCGAGCACGGGGGCATCCCGGTGATCGTCGACCCGGCCAGCCTGCACTACGTCGATGGCTCCCAGGTCGACTACACCGAGAGCCTGATGGGCTCGGGGTTCGAGGTCACGAACCCCAATGTCGTCGCCTCGTGCGGGTGTGGCTCTTCGTTCCGTATCGCGGACGAAGACCCCTCGTGCGGCTCAACGGCCTGAGGAAGCGCGCTCACGCCGGTGCGTTGTCCAGCGACTCCCAGAGGTAAACGCACGCCAAGGTCCGGTACGGCCGCCAGGGCCGCCCCAGCCGCTTGAGCCGGTCCGGCGAGGGGAGCTTGCGGAGCCCGTACTGGATCTCGGCGGCCTTGCGGATCCCCAGGTCGCCGACCGGCAGCACGTCGGGGCGGCCGAGGTGGAACATCATGAACATGTCCGCCGTCCACTGCCCCAGGCCCTTCACCGCGGTGAGCATCTCAGACACCTCACGGTCGCCCAGCGAGGGCAGGTGCTCCAGGTCCAGCTCGCCGCCCTCCACCCGCTCGGCCAGGTCGCGCAGGTAGCCCGCCTTGGAGTAGGAGAGCCCCACGGCGCGCAGGTCACCGGGGTGGGTGGCGATCAGCTCGGCGGGCCGGGGGGTACGGTCGCCATAGAGGCCGCACAGGCGCCCATAGATCGTTCGCGCGGCCTTCACCGACAGCTGCTGTCCGGTGATCGAGCGCACCAGCGCGCCGTAGGAGTCCTCGGGCCGACCGCGCCGGCGCTCCTCGGGGTGAAGCGGCCCGTGATCTTCGATGATCCGCTGCATCACGAGGTCCCCGGCCATCAGGTGCTCCATCGCCTCGGGTGAGAATGGCAGCGCCACCGAGACGCAGCCTACGGGCGGGGGCACGGGGAGCGGAGCCGAATCGGTGATCGGCTGGCACCGCGCGAGGATCTCAGGCGACGGCGCGGCCGGGCCCGAAGAAGTCGGCCTCCTGCTTGCCCAGCGGTGTCGAGGGCTCGTCCTCGTAGAGCCACTCACGGGCGATCCGGTGCCAGTTGGCCGTGGCGCCCAGCTGGCCCAGGACGCCCAGCGTCAGCGCCTCCATGCGCCGGGCCAGGATCGCCTCCGGCGGCATGGTCTCGTGCCGGATCATCTCCCAGTGCTCCGAGCGCGGATCTCCGAAGTCGATCAGCACCTGGGCCACGATGTCGCGGTCGATGGTGACCGGCTGATCCTCGACGTACCAGGAGGTCACGTCCCAGAAGTGGGCCAGCACCCTGTCAGGCTCCATCACCGGGTCCTCGGGATCGAAGAAGCCCATGGAGGCCAGCTGGTCGAACAGCCCTCGGGCGTCCCCCTCCATCCCGAGCTGTAGAGCGCAGACCTCCGCCGCGACGTGGTCGCGGGCCATCACCTTGGTCATGCCGAAGTCCAGGAACGCGACGCGGCCGTCGTCCATCAGCCGGAAGTTGCCGGGATGGGGGTCGCCGGAGAAGTGGCCGATCCGGTAGAGCGAGCCGAAGAAGAAGCGAAAGACGATCTCGCCGAAGCGGTCGCGCTCGGACCCGGGCAGCTCGCGGACCTCCTCGAATCCGATCCCGTCGACCCATTCGGTGACCAGCACCTTCTCGCGCGAGAGCGAGGTGACCACGTCGGGAATGACCACGAAGGGGTGACCCCGCCAGGCGCGGGCAAATGCCCGCTGGGCCTGGGCCTCCTGCTCGTAGTCCAGTTCGTCGGAGAGGCGCTCCTTGATCTCCGCGGTCATCGCCTTGGCGTCCATCCCGGGCGCGATCCTCTTGGCCACGCGCATGATCAGGCCCAGGTTCTGCAGGTCCGAGCGCACGGCCTGCGCCACTCCCGGGTATTGGACCTTGACCGCCACGTCGCGACCCGAAAACGGTCTGTCGACCGTTTCCCGCAGCCTTGCCTTGTAGACCTGGCCGATCGAGGCGGCGGCGAGCGCGTCCTCGTCGAACTCGGCGAATGCGTCGGAGAGCTTCTCGCCGAGCTCTGACTCGATCACCTTCTTCATGTCCTTGAAGGAGACCTTGGGCGCGGAGTCGCGCAGCTCGGCGAGCTTGGCCTGGATCCTCTCCTGGAACTCCTCGGGGAAAGCGCCGGTGTCGATGAAGGAGGCCACCTGGCCGACCTTCATGGCCGCCCCCTTCATGTTTCCCAGCACCTCGAGGATCTGCTCGGCGGCCTCGGCCTGGCGCCTGGTGGCCGCCTGTCGGCGGCGGTCCTCGCCCCGGGTCAGGTTGGCCGCGCGGGTGGCGTAGTTGCGAGCGGTCTGCCCACCGGCCAGTCCGGCCAGGTTGGCCGTGCGGCGGATTCGCCCGGTCGGGATCGAGGTGTCCTTCTCGCGCGCCACGGTTCCAGAGTAGGGGGCGTGACGGCGTGCGGTTCGTGGCCCGCCGGCCCGGTGCGGCCTTCGCGGGCTACGCCCCCCCTAGCCCTGCACGACCTCCACGGGCTCGCCGATCGCCGCGGCCAGCAACTCGGACCCCCGCTGTGCGGCCCAGACGGCCACGCCGGGGTCGCCGCGGCCCCCGCGCGTGGTAGCCAGGAGGCGCACCCCCTTCTTGCTGCGCTTGACTCCCACCGAGGCCACCGACTGGTCGCGGCTGCGCTCGAGTTGCTCGGCCAGGCGAACCACCCCGCAGAGGACCCTGAGCCGCTTGGCGTCGC
>JBPCNQ010000072.1:0-12242 GCA_051001095.1 Thermoleophilaceae bacterium | reverse complement strand
ATCAGAACCTTCTCGACCTTGACCGGCACGCCGTCGCGGTAGCGCACGGTGACCTGGGTCTTGCCGTCGGGGCGCAGGTAGTCGACGACCTTGTCGCGGCGGATCTGGGCCAGCCGCTGGGCAAGCTGGTGGGCCAGGGCGATCGGTAGCGGCATCAGCTCGGGCGTCTCGCGCGTGGCGTAGCCGAACATCATCCCCTGGTCGCCGGCGCCGGCGATGTCCAGATCGTCGTCGCCGGAGGAGCCCGAGCGATGCTCGTAGCCCTCGTCCACGCCCTGGGCGATGTCGGAGGACTGCTCGTCGACGGCGGTGATCACGGCGCAGGCGTCGCAGTCGAAGCCGTAGGCGGCGTCGTCGTAGCCGATCTTGCGGATCGTGTCGCGCGCGATCCGGGGGATGTCGACGTAGGCCTTGGTGGTGATCTCGCCCGACACGACCACGAGCCCGGTGTTCACCAGGGTCTCGCAGGCCACCCGGCTGTCGGGGTCCTCGGCCAGCACGGCGTCCAGGACACCGTCGGAGATCTGGTCGGCCATCTTGTCCGGGTGGCCCTCGGTGACCGACTCGGAGGTGAACAGGAACTCGTTGTCTTGGAGGTCGTTAGCCATGAAGAGCGGAAGAATAATGGATCGGGTCGACCCGGGAATTCCTGTCGCCTATCCCCCTTTTCGCTTGTCCCCGCTCACCCGGAAGTCGATCACCAGGGGGACGCCCTCTAGGCCGAACCGCTCACGGAGGCGGTTCTCGAGAAAGTAGGCGTAGTCGCGCGTGATCAGCGACCGGTCGTTGATCTGCACGGCGAAGCGGGGCGGCGAGACCTCGAACTGGGCCATGTAGTACATGCGCAGGCGCTTGCCGCGGGTGGCCGGGGGCTGGCGGACGCCCTGCAGATCGGACAGGAAGCGGTTGAGCTCGGGGGTCGAGATCCGCTCGGCGGCGCGGTCGGCGATGCTCAGCGCCTCGGCCACCAGCCGCCGCAGCCCGCGCCCCGATTGAGCGGAGACGGCCAGCAGCCGGGGGCGCTGGCGCAGCCGCTTGGTGAGCCTGGCGCGGGCGTCCTCGAGATCGGTGTCGGTGGCGTCCCACTTGTTCAGGGCGATGACCGTGGCGCAGTTGCTCTTCATCGCCATCTCGGCGATCTTGAAGTCCTCGGTGGTCACGCCCTCGGTGGCGTCGCAGAGCACGATGGCCACCTGGGCGCGCTCGGCCGCGCGCTCGGAGCGCAGCTGGGCGTAGTAGTCCACGGTGCCCGCCACCTTGGTACGCCGCCGGAGGCCGGCCGTGTCCACGAGGACCACCGGGCGCCCGTCGACGTCGATGAGCGTGTCGACCGAGTCGCGCGTGGTTCCGGGGAAGTCGGCCACCACCACCCGCTCCTCGCCCAGCAGCTTGTTCACCAGAGACGACTTGCCGACGTTGGGCCTCCCGATCACCGCCAGCCGAACGGCTTCGTCTTCCTCGACCTCCTCGGGCGCATCGGCCAGCGCCCCCACCACCCGATCCAGCAGGTCGCCGGTGCCCAGGCCGTGGACGGCGCTCACGGGCACCGGATCGCCCAGGCCGAGGGAGTAGAACTCGGCCGCCCCGGAGGCCAGGCGGGAGTCGTCGACCTTGTTGGCAGCCACCACCACGGGCACCTTGGAGGCGCGCAGCTCGGCGGCCAGCTCGCTGTCGCCGGGGCGCAGGCCCGCCACGGCGTCGACCACGAGCACCGCGGCCTCGGACTCGGCCAGCGCCGTCCGGGCCTGCGACTGCACCGCGCGGGCCAGGTCGCCGCCCTCCGTCGTGTCCACGCCGCCGGTGTCCACCAGCAGGAAGTCGCGTCCGTTCCAGTCGGCGGCGATCTCCTTGCGGTCGCGGGTGACCCCCGCGGTCTCGTGGACCACGGCCTCGCGCGTGCCCGACAGGCGGTTCACGAGCGTCGACTTGCCCACGTTGGGATAGCCGACCACGGCGACCTTGGGGGCCGCCACGTTCAGGCCGGGGCGGCGGCGCCGGTCAGCCGCACGCTCAGGTCCCACAGCCGCCGGCGCGCCTCGGGGTCGTAGGCCTGGGAGTGGGCCTCGGCCTCGCGCTGGCGATCGAAGAACCGGCCGGTCACGCCCTCAAGCTCCGGCGAGGTGATCAGCCGCACGGTGGCCTCCACCCCGGCCTCCAGCGTGTCCATCGAGCGCCCCAGCTCGTCCATCACGATCTTGGTCGGCATGTAGGTCGCCGGGTGCAGGCTGTTGACGGTCACGTCCCCGCCCTCCAGGCGCTCGGCCAGCTCCAGCCCCCAGGAGATCTGCGCCAGCTTGGACTGGCTGTAGGCGCGGCTGCCGTCGTAGCCGCGCTCGATCATCGGATCGTCAAAGTCGATCGGGGCCTGGCCCAGCGACGCGACGTTGACGATCCGCGACGGGGCCGACTCGACAAGCAGGGGAAGCAGCTCGTGGGTGAGCAGGAAGCCGGCCAGGTAGTTGACCGCGAAGCGCAGCTCGTGGCCGTCGCGGCTTACCTCGTGGTCGGTCGAGTCCGGCTTGCCCGAGCCGATCCCGGCGTTGTTGACCACGGCATGCAGCTCGAGCTCGTCACGGCGGATCCGCGCGGCCAGCTCGCGCACCTCCTCCAGCGAGGCGAGGTCGGCCTCATAGGTGCGCACGCGGTCGGCGCCGGCCAGCATCTCCACGTCTGACTCGGCCGCCGCCAGCCGCAAGGTGTCGCGGCCGTGCATCAGCACGGTCGCGCCCTCCACGGCCAGGCGCTCGGCCACGGCACGACCGAGGCCGTCGGTGGCGCCGGTGACCAGCACGGTGGCGTTCTCGGGCTGTCGCATCAGCGGGTTTTGGATCCAACCAGGTCGACGATCCTCGCCACCACCTCGTCGGCCTCGAGTCCGCTCGTATCCAGCTCGACCGCGTCGGCCGCAGCGTGCAGCGGCGAGTGCTCGCGCTCGGAGTCCTGGGCGTCGCGCAGGGCCTGGTCGCGCAGCACCGTCCCCACATCGGTCCCCAGCTCGGCGGCCCGGCGGCGGGCGCGCTCGTCGGGATCGGCGTTCAGGAACACCTTCAGCGCAGCGTCGGGCGCGACCACGGTACCGATGTCGCGGCCCTCGGCCACCCAATCGCCATCGGCCATCATTGCCCGCTGCTTGTGCACCAGGGCGGTGCGCACCTTTGGGTTCAACGCCACCCGCGAGGCGGCCTCGGAGACCTCGGGGGTGCGGATGGCGTCGGTCACGTCCTGGCCGTCGGCCAGGATGCGGTCCCCGACCTCGATGCGAAGGGCCTCGGCCGCCTCCGAGGCGGCGCCCCCGACCTGGAGCAGCTTGAGCCCCACGGCGCGGTACATGGCCCCGGAGTCCAGGTAGGTGAAGCCGAGCGCCTGCGCCACGCCTCGCGCCACCGTGCTCTTGCCCGCGCCGGCGGGCCCGTCGATCGCCACGACCATGGCCGTGAGGCTACTGGCCGGCGCTCGTGGTATCACCGCTGATACCGTTACTCGCATGGCGATGACACTGCGACTGACCGAGGACGAGACCGAGGCGCTGCGCCGGCGGGCCGAGGGGGAGGGGCGTTCAATGCAGGAGGTGGCACGGGAAGCGGTGCGCGACTACGTCGAGCGCACAAGCCGGCGGGAGCTGCTCGACCGGGTGCTGGATGACGAGCTGCCCCGCTACGCCGAGGCGCTCGAGCGACTCGGCGAGTGATCTTCCTCAACCTCGACGAGCTGCTCCACGTGGCGGAGCGGGCGCTCGGCGGCCGGCCCGAAGTGCGCGACCACGGCCTGCTCGAATCGGCGCTCGCGCGGCCACAGGCCACCGCGTTCGAGCAGGACGCCTACCCGACCATCCACGAGAAGGCTGCTGCCCTGCTGCACTCGCTGGCCCGAAACCATGCGCTGGTCGATGGCAACAAGCGACTGGCGCTGTCCGGGACGATCGCCTTCTACGGAATGAACGGCCTTCGACCGACGCTGTCCAACGACGAGGCCTACGAGCTGGTGATCGACGTGGCGCGCGGCGAGCTGGACGACGTCGCATCGATCGCAGCCGCGCTGGAGCACGCCACCGATCGGCGTCGCTGACTGAGCGCCGCGCTCAGCGCCGGCCCCAGGACGGGTTCGAGCCGTTGACGCTCTCGCCTCCCGCGGAGACGTCCTGGAGCAGCGTCGCCACCGTCCTGCCGTTCTTGACCTGGGCCACGGTCACCCCCGGCCTGTCGTAGGCGATCAGCTTGCCGTTGGGCGAGAAGACCGGGCTCGCGCAGCGCGAGCAGCGCACGATCCGGCGCGCACCCTTGCCTTCGGCGCTCGCGGTGTAGATGCCGCCCCGGCGGGCGAAGACGATCGACTTCCCGCTTGCCGACCAGCCCGGGTCGCGGCCGCCCGAGCGGGTGATCCGCTTCAGGCCCTTGCCGTTCGGAGCGACCGAGTACAGGTTGCCGCGGCGCTCGAAGGCGATCCGGTTGCGGGAGGACCAGTCCGGGTCGCCCGCGTTGATGACGATTCGCTTGGCCTTGCCGGTGGGCAGGTCATAGACGTAGAGGTTGGTGTGGCCCCCGCTGGCGCCGGCGAAGACGACCTTGCGCCCCGAGGGAGCGAACGCCGGCTGGGAGTCGTCCGCGGTGATCGCGGGCAGCGCTCTGTACCCGCCGCCGGTGGCGCCTATGAGCGCCAGTGACCGGCCGGTATCGAAGACGAGCTGCCGGCCGTCCGGGCGCCACGAAGGGGTCCGGTACTGGATCGAGCAGTCGCCGTCGACCCGCTTCCCGCCACTCTGCTGGCACTCCCGCAGGAAGCTGTCGCGGCGGCTGTCGGCCTGGACGGTGGCCAGCGCGCGGTAGGCGGTCTTCTCACCGTTGTCGCCGATCCCCGCGCTCTGCAGGTCATACGCCACGCGCCCGTTGGCGCCTTTGAAGGTGGCCTGGGCGGGCGCCGCCACGCAGAGTGCGGCGGCAAGGGCAAACAGAATGGCGACGCGGAGGCTCATAAGACCGGATAACAACGGATCGGGACGATCGGTGCGGTCACCCCTGTGATCTTCAGCGTAAGGGGCGCGCGGTTCTTTGGTGGCTATCACGCATCAGCTGGCGGATCGTCTGCAAGACAGGCGGGCTTGGAGCCCCGTCGCCGACGAGGACGCAGTTCCCTCGTCCACCGGGCCGCCACACACGGTTCATGGGACCCCCCGGCATGGTCGTGGTGGATCGTCGGGCAGCGACCGCTGCGTCGACCTCTTTGGTCGCGCGCACGCCGCCAGGCGTCAGGGCTGAGACCCAGGGCTCTCCGAGCCCGGGGAGTCCCGGTTACGAGGGCGCCTCGATCCACCAGATCGCAGGCCGAGCGGGCGTGGTCGTCCCGGTGTTCTACGACCATTTCTCCGGCCGCGACGCGGTGACAGCGCGGGCCGGCGGGAATATCCCGGCAGGAACCTCGACCGTCGCGGGTCTCGCATCCCGGCGGCGACGAGGACAGACAGATAGGTCTTCGTGCCGTAGATGTCTACGAGGGCTACCCGGCCACCGGGGCGCAGCACCCTCACGGCTTCGAGCACGGCTTCCTCTCGACGCGAGCTCGGGTGGAGGTTGTGCACGGACAGGCACGCCAAGATCAGGTCGAAGGAATTCTCAGGGAACGGCAGGTCGGTCATGTCCCCATCGACGAGCCTGACCCGGTCGGCCACGCCAAGGCGGTCCGCGTTGGCCAGGCACTGCGCACTGCTCGACCCGGCTTGATCGCGAGAGCGCCACAGATCGACACCCGTCGCGGTGCCGGCGGGAGCTCGCTCTGCTGCGCCGAGCAGCATCAGGCCTCTCCCACATCCGAGGTCCAGAACGTCCTCGTCGCCGCGCAGGCGCAGACCGTCCAGCAGCCGCTCGCGGACACTGATCTTGCCGATCGAGCTGAGCTCATCAGCCCGGCCATCCCGAACCCAAGCACCAAGGCCCACGCTCCCCAGCCGACCAGCACCGGCGAACCCGCTCCGGTCACCGTCACGCTGAGCAGCGCCGCTCCCACCACGCCAAGCGCGGTAAAGCCGTAGACGATCGGCGGTGCGTCCAACCCGAAGTCAGGCCGTGACCTCACCCCGCCGTTGGCGGCGATGAGGAATCGGCGACGAATAGCGAGGCGCGGCCACGTCATGTGCCTCCGCGGCTTGGGCCGCGACCGGGGACGGTCCTCACTTCGGTGCCGCCCATCAGCGAGAACGCCCGGACTCGGACGACCGGCGCCCCCGGTCGAGCCGGGGCACCCTTGACCTCGAGGTCATTCCCACCCATCAGCGCGAAGCCCCCCAGCTCCACCTCGACGCCTTCGGGGACCACGATCGTCGAGCCACCCATCACCGAAACCACGGTGATCTCGGTCTCCGTCCCCGCGACGAGCGCCTCGCGCAGGTCCAGGTCGGCGCCGCCCATCACGTTCACGACCGTGCAGCGTCGCGCGATGCTCCAGCGGCCCGTGTGATCGTCGCCTCCCATGATCCCGATCACCCAGCGCGTCCCGCGGGCCCGCGCCGCCGTCTCCGGGGCGGACGCGGGGAGGTCGGCGGTGAGCGCCTCGAGCTCGTCACGCGTCGCAGCCGCAAGCGCCCGCTCGACCCGCTCGGCGAGCTCCTCGAGCGTTAGCCGACCCTCGGCGGCACCGTCGCGTAGCGTCGTGACCGTACCCTCCCTCTCGGGGTCGGAGGCGCGGACGGCCGGGGGACGACCTCTCTCCTCCTGCGGTCCGGAAGGTGACGTCGCAGGGCTCATCGTGCGCGGTCTACCACACCGCGAGGGGTCAGCCCGCCTTGATGTAGGCAACAAGTCATCCCACCAGCGCGGCCAGGTCCTGCTCGAACCTCGGGTAGGAGACGCGGGCCGCATCCATGCCCCGGACCTCCACCCCTTCCCGCGAGGCCAGGCCGGCCACCGCCCCCAGCATGGCCAGGCGGTGGTCGCCGTGGGAGTCCATGGCGCCTCCGCGCAGCGGATCGCCGGTGCCGTGCACCACGAAGCCGTCGTCGGCCTCCTCGATGTCGGCGCCCAGGGCACCCAGCGCGCCCACCACGGCGGCGATCCGATCCGACTCCTTGTGGCGCAGCTCCGCGGCCCCCCGGACCACGGTGTCGCCCACGGCGAAGGCTCCCAGCAGGCCCACCAGCGTCAGTTCGTCGATGGCCAGCGGCACCTCCTCGGGCGCCACCTCGGTGCCCTCCAGCGGGCCGTGGGCCACGTCCAGATCCCCGACGGGCTCCTCGTCGGCGAAGGTCTCCGGCGGCTCGAGATCGCCCACGATCACCGCGCCCATGCGCCGGGCGATCCGGAAGAAGCCGGTCCGGGTCCAGTTGAGTCCCAGGCCGCCCACCAAGAGCCGCGAATGGGGCACGAGGCACGCGGCGGCGACCATGAAGGCGGCCGAGGAGGGATCGCCGGGCACGGTGATCTCCTCGAGCTCGAGCTCGTCGACCTGGCTGACCGTGGCCTTCAGGCCATCGCGCTGGACGGGCACGCGCGCCTGGCGCATCAGCCGCTCGGTGTGGTCGCGGCTCATGCTCGCCTCGGAGATCGAGGTGCTCCCCGAGGCCAGCATCCCGGCGATCAGCACACAGGACTTGACCTGGGCGCTGGGGACGGGCAACTCGTAGTCGATCCCGGTCAGGTCCGCGCCCTGGACCACCAGCGGCGTGAACCGCTCCTCGCGGGCGCTCACCGCACCACCCATCCGGCGAAGCGGCTCGACCACCCGGTCCACGGGGCGGCGGCGAATCGACTCGTCGCCGTCCAGGCTCCAGTCCCCGCCGGCCTGACCGGCCAGCCACCCGGGGAGCAGCCGCAGCAGCGTGCCGGCGTTGCCCACGTCTATGTGGCCGCCGGTGGCCTCCAGCGCGGCCCGCAGCCCGACGCCGCGGACGGTCAGGTCGCCCCCCGACTCGTCAACCCCCGCCCCGAGGCTGAGCAGCGCGTCCAGCGTGGACATCGTGTCGGCCGACCAGAGGTAGTTGCGGATGGTGACGGGCTGATCGGTCATGGCGCCGAACAGGGCGGCGCGGTGCGAGATCGACTTGTCCGCCGGGGCCAGGTAGTCGCCGCGCAGCGGGCCGGAGGGAACGAAGCGGGTCACGGGAGAACCTCGCCGCGCACCCGGCCGAGCCGGCTGCTTGCGCTCACGGGCCGCCCACCGCGAAGCCCAGGCCGGCGATCAGGGCGCGGGCCCGCTGGGCCTCCTCGTCCCCGGCGATCCACAGCGTGATCGCGCCCGAGCGCATGTCCGGTGCCGGCGCCAGGGCCAGATCGACGATGTTCACCCCGGCCTTGCCGAGCTCGAGCGCCACCTCGGCGACGATACCCGGCCGGTTGGGGACGGTCAGGCGCAGCTCGTGGACGCGCCCCGCACGGGAGTCGGCGGCCAGCAGCCGGTCGCGGTCGGCGCGCGCCGCGTCCTGCCACGCGGCCAGGGCATCCCCGTCCCCCGCCCTGAGATCCCCGGCCACGGCCCGCAGGCGATCGACGGTCGCGTCGATCTCGTCGGCGATGGCCACGCGGTTGGCCATGTAGATGTCGGTCCAGATCGAGCTGTTGGCCCCCGCCACCCGGGTCGCGTCGCGAAAGCTGGGGCCGATCCGCGGCGGCTCGCCCTCGGCCGCGACCTGGGCCACCAGCACGTTTGCCAGCACGTGGGGCAGATGGCTCACCGCGGCCAGCAGCCGGTCGTGGGCGGCCGCCTCGATGGCCACCGGCCCGGCGCCCAGGCCCACGATCAGGCGGTGCAGGCGCTCGTACAGCAGTCCCGACGACGCCGGGGTCGGTGTGAGGTACCAGACCGCGCCCTGGAAGAGGTCGGCGCGGGCGTGCTCCACGCCGGCGGTCTCCGCTCCCGCGATCGGGTGGCCGCCCACGAAGCGCCCGTCGGCCACCGCGCCCACCAGCCGCTCCTTGACAGAGCCCACGTCGGTGACCACGCAGTCCTCCGGCGCGGAGGCCAGCGCCGCGGCCACCTGGTCGGCAAGACCCCCGACCGGGGCGCAGCAGAAGCAGGCCTTAGCCCCTTCGAGTGCCTCCTGCGGCGAGCCGGCTACCCGGTCGATCGCGCCCAGCTCGCGGGCGCGCCCCAGCCGCTCCGGGCTGCGGCCAAAGCCGGTGACGGTCACGTCACCGAGCTGCTCGCGGGCGGCCAGGCCGATCGAGCCGCCGATCAGGCCGACGCCGAGGACGGCGAGCTTCATCGCCTAGGCGGCGCGGTCGCGTCGCGCGCGGACGGCCTCGGCCAGGCCGTCGAGCACCCCGACCGTGGTGTCCCAGTCCATGCAGGCGTCGGTGATCGATTGGCCGTAGGTGAGCGGGCCGCCCAGCTCCTGACGACCGCCGACGAGAAAGGACTCCAGCATCACGCCGACGATCGCGCGGCTGCCGCCCGAGACCTGCGCCGCCACGTCGCGGGCCACCGGCGGCTGGCGGTCGGGGTCCTTGCCGCTGTTGTCGTGCGAGGCGTCGATCACCACCCGCTCGGGCAGTCCGACCGCACCGAGCTGGGCCAGCGCATCGGCCACCGGGCCCGAGCCGTAGTTCTGGGCTCCGCGGCCGCCGCGCAGGATGATGTGCCCGTCGGGGTTGCCTGTCGTGCGCAGGATCGCCGGGGTGCCGGTGGGATCGACCCCCGTGAACGCGTGCGGGACCGCCGCCGCCCGCACCGCGTCGACGGCCACCTGGACATTGCCGTCGGTGCCGTTCTTGAAGCCGATCGGCATGGACAGGCCCGAGCCCAGCTGGCGGTGGATCTGGCTCTCGGTGGTGCGAGCGCCGATGGCGCCCCAGACGACGGTGTCCGAGATGTACTGGGGAATGATCGGATCCAGGAACTCACACCCCACCGGCAGGCCCAGCTCGAGCACCTCGAGAAGAAGCTTGCGGGCCATCCGCAGACCGGTGTTCACGTCGCCGGAGTCGTCCAGGTGCGGGTCGTTGATCATCCCCTTCCAACCCGTGGTGGTCCGGGGCTTCTCGAAGTAGACGCGCATGGCCACCAGGAGGTCGGCCTCCAGCTCGGTGGCCTTGGCCGCCAGACGGGCGGCGTAGTCCGCGGCCGCCCCCACGTCGTGCACGCTGCACGGGCCAACGACCACCAGCAGACGGTCGTCCTGGCCGTCGAGGATTCGCGTGACGCCCGCGCGGCCCCGCAGCACGACCTCGGCGTGCTCGGAGGTCAGCGGCAGTCGCTCCTGCAGGTCCGACGGGCGGTCCAGCGGCTCGATCCGCTCTATCCGCTGATCGCGGATGCGGCCCAGGTCTATGGAGGGAGGGGTGGCCACGTCAGGCGGCCAGGTCGGCGCGAGCGGCCTCGTCATGGGTGCCGTTTACGGGACCGGCACGGATGCCGGCCTCGTCGGGGGCGCCGTTTACTAGACCGGCACGGATGCCGGTCTCGTCGGGGGACTCCTTCACTGGTCTCATTACGTTCCTCAACCTAGTCAGAGATGTCCGGCGGTGCGGTGCTGCGCAGGGTCGGCGCCCGGGCGGGACTCGAATCTCGGTCCGCGACAGCAAGCTGCCGCTGGCCGGACGCCTAGCTAAATCGCCAATAGGCCGCAAAGGCACGCCAGGAGCCGCCGCAAGGGGCGCTCGTGCGAGTGGCGTGCGGGGTGATGCGCGACATCGGCATGACTTCTACCACGGATCGCCAGAAGAGGCCAACGCTTGAGCCGACGCTCGGCGGGTAAAGCCCGACCATGATCGCCATGCTCGGCACGGGAACGATGGGTGCGCCGATGGCGCGAAACCTCAAGGCGGCGGGCCTGGACCTGCGGGCGTTCAACCGCACGAAGGAGAAGGCCGAGCCGCTGGCCGACGAGGGGATCGAGGTGGCCGGCACTCCTGAGGATGCCGTGCGCGGCGCCGACGTGGTGATCACCATGCTGGCCGACGGCGACGCGGTGACCGAGGCGATGGAGGACGGCGGCGCCCTGGCGGCGATGCCCGACGGTGCGCTGTGGCTGCAGATGTCCACGGTCGGGATCGCGGCCACCGAGGCACTGGCCGCGCTGGCGCAGGAGCGCTCGGTGCCCTTCGTCGACGCCCCCGTGCTGGGGACCAAGGGGCCGGCCGAGCAGGGCAGTCTGCAGGTGCTGGCCTCGGGCCCCGACGACCAGCGCGAACGGTGTGCGCAGGTGTTTGACGCCGTGGGCACCTCGACCCGGTGGCTGGGCGAGGCGGGAGCCGGAACCCGGACCAAGCTGGTCCTGAACTCCTGGCTGCTGGCCCTCACGGAGGGCGTGGCCGAGACCGTCGCCTTCGCCGAGGCGATCGACGTGGACCCGCGTGTCTTCCTGCAAACCATCGAGGGCGGTCCGCTGGACTGCGCGTACGCCCAGATGAAGGGCGGCGCGATGATCGAGCGTTCGTTCGATCCGAGCTTCTCCCTGTCGCTGGCCCGCAAGGACGCCGGGCTGGTGCTGGAGGCCGCCGAGCGCCACGACCAGCCCGCGCCGCTCGTCGAGGTGGTGGCGCGGCAGATGAAGAAGGCCGAGGATGCCGGGCACGGCGGCGAGGACATGGCGGCGACCTACTGGGCCAGCGCGCGGTGATAGCCCGTGCGGGCGTCCTGCCCGCACCTATGAGAGTCACGGTGCGTCCGGGCACCTGAACGGGCCGCTACGCGGTCCTCCTACAGCAGCTGGTCCAGCGCCCCCAGAAACGCGTCGTTCTCTGCCCGCGTCCCATAGGTCACTCGCAGCCGCCCCTCCTCGCCGAGTGCGCTTCCAGCCCGCACGATCACCCCGCGCTCGGCCAGGCCCTCGACGATCCCGTGCTCGTCGCGGTCGCCCACCGACACCCACGAGAAGTTGGCCTGGCTCTCGGTGGACTCCAGCCCGCGGTCGGCCAGCTCGGACTCCATGTGCACCCGCTCGATCACCGTCGCCTCCACCCGCCGGGCCACCTCGTCGGAGTGGCGCAGCGCCTCGGCCGCCGCGGCCTGGGCCAGGGTGTTGACCGAGAAGGGCTGGCGCACGTGGTCGATCGCGCGGCGGAAGCGCTCGGGCCCCAGCGCATAGCCGGCCCGCAGCCCGCACAGGCCGTAGACCTTGGAGAAGGTGCGCAGCACGATCAGGTTGGAGTGGCGCTTGAGCATCTCCAGCGAGTCGTGGGGATCCTGGAGGAGGTTGAAGTCGACGTAGGCCTCGTCGAGGATCACCGCGACGTGGTCGGGAACGCCCGCCACGAACTCCTCGATCTGGTCTGGCGGCAGCGCCGTGGCCGTCGGGTTGTTGGGGTTGCAGACCAGCA
>JBPCNQ010000071.1:0-4476 GCA_051001095.1 Thermoleophilaceae bacterium | reverse complement strand
GCAGGACAGGGTCGGCGCGTTCGTGGGCGAGTGCCAGGATGACCGCGAGCTGAAGCGGCTGCGCATCCGCGTGGAGGACAAGGGACCGATCAAGGCCCTCCACTGGCGTGGCGCCCCGGACGAGCGCGCGGCTGAGACGTGGCTGTCGGGCGTGGCCCGCCAGGCCGAGGACCAGGACCTCGATATCCCCTGGGGGCGCAAGGTGCTCGAGATCCGCCCGCCGGTGCCCGTTGACAAGGGGGCCGGGATCAGGTCGCTGGTGGAGGGACGATCGGTGCGCAGCGCCCTCTATGGGGGAGATGACGTGACCGACCTCGATGCCTTCGACGCCCTGGACTCGCTCCTGGGGTCCGGCGAGCTCGAATTCGCGGTGCGGATCGGAGTGCGCTCGGACGAGGGACCCCGGGCGATCGTCGAGCGTGCCGACCTCGTCGTCGACGGGGTGCCCGGCTTCACCGCGGTCCTGTCGGCGCTGGCCGAGTGAGGTTCGTCGACTTCCTCCGCACGTCGGTCCTGTTGTTCGCCGGCGCGGCCACCGCCCTGGGCATGGTGGCCGTCGCGGGGGCCAACGCACACGACGACACCGCCGCGCTGGTCTTCGCGGTTTCGTGGTGGGCGGTCGCGGCGGCGGCAGGACTGTGGCTGGGCAGGCGGATGGCGCCCCGTGGCGGCATCGAGCGCCTGCTGGCCTCGGCGCGTGCCACGAACACCCTGCCCGAGGTCGAGCCGGGCTCGGTGATCTTCACCAGGCTGTGGCCCCTGGGCCTCGGCACGGTGGTGACCGGGGGGATCGCGTTCCTCGTGCCCCAGCCGGCGGCCATCGCCGCGGGCTACGCCCTGGGCGCTGCGCTCACCTGGCGCCGCCAGGCCTCGGCCGTGCAGGCGATCGAGGATCGCGACGGGGTGCGCTTCCACATGGACAAGAGTTCTCCGTTCGGGGCGCCCAAGCTGATCCGGACCCCGTGGGCGCGCAGGGTGGAGCCGGCGGCAGTCGCGCCCTAGTACTTCCAGGAGGCACCACTAGCCGCGCCTGCGCAGCTTCTTCAGCTCCTCCCACTCACGGGTGTTGGCCACGTCATCCGCCGTCAGCCAGGCCCGCCGCGCCGTCGCCACCCCGTAGCGCATGTTGGCCAGCGTCTCGGGACCGTGGGCGTCGGAGTCGATCACGAGCCTCACCCCTGCCCGGGCCGCCTCCCGGGCGTACACGTCGTCGAGGTCGCGGCGGTTGGGATTGGCGTTGATCTCCAGGAAGGCTCCGGTGCGGGCGGCGGCCTCGATCACCTCGTCGATGTCCACCGAGTAGCCCTCGCGCCGGCCGATCAGGCGCCCCGTGGGGTGGCCCAGGGCGTCTATGCGCGGGTTCTCCAGGGCGGCCACGATCCGTGCGGTCATCTCCTTCTCCGGCATCCGGAAGGAGGTGTGCACGCTGGCCACGACCCAGTCGAGCCGCTCGAGGATGTCGTCCTCGTAGTCGACCGAGCCATCGGGAAGCACGTTGGTCTCGGTGCCCGCGAGCACGGTGATCCCCTCGAGTTGCTGGTTGGCCCTCGCCACGCGCTCGATCTGACGCTCGAGCTCCTCAGGCGTCACGTGGTTGCCAAAGCCGTGGGTGGCCGAGTGATCGGTCACGGCGAAGTACCCGTAGCCGCGATCGCGCGCCGCCTCGGCCATCTCGGGAATCGTCGCGCGACCGTCCGAGGCCACGCTGTGGGAGTGCAGGTCGCCGCGGATGTCGGCCAGCTCGACGAGGGCGGGCAGGCTCTTCTGGCGAGCCGCCGAGAGCTCGCCGCGGTCCTCGCGCAGCTCCGGCTCGATGTAGTTCATCCCCAGCAGCTCGTAGACCTCCGCCTCCGTCGCGCACGCGTGGGTGGCCCCGGTCGCATCGACGGCCACGCCGTACTCGCTCACGTGGACGCCCCGCTTGACCGCCGCGGTGCGCAGCGCCTCGTTGTGGCGCCCCGAGCCCGTGAAGTGCTGGAGCAGGTTGCCGAAGCTGGCCTCGGGCACGATCCGCAGGTCGACGGGAATGCCCTGGTGGGTGATCCCCCTGGCTCCGGCCGTGCCCGAGCGACCGACCTCGTCGATGGCGGGCAGCGCGGCGAAGGCCTCGAGCAGCTCCCCGGGATCACTTGCGCAGGCCACGATGTCGAGGTCCTTGCAGGTCTCGGCCCACCGCCGGGCGCTGCCCGCGAGCTCGACCCTGATCGCCGAGGGGTGCTCGCGCAGGTCGTCCACGAGCTCCTCGCCGACCACCAGCGCCTTGGACAGCAGCGTGCGGGGGCGCTCCTCCCCGTCGGCCCCGGCGGCCAGCGCCGCGAGCACGTTCTCCTCCGCCTTGGGGCCGAAGCCGGGCACGCCGCGCAGGCGCTCCTGCTCGGCGGCCCGTCGCAGATCGTCGAGCGACTCGATGCCCAGCTCCTGGTGCAGCAGGCGCGCGCGCTTGGGGCCCAGGCCCGGGATCCGCGTGACCTGCACGAGGCCGGCCGGGATCCTGGCCCGCAGCTTGACCGCCGACGGGATGGCCCCTTCGCCGATCAGGGCATCGATCTTCTCGGCGATGGTCTTTCCCACTCCGGGCAGCTCGGCCGCCCTTCCCTGCGCGGCCAGCTCGGCCACCGACACGCCCGCCTCGCGGACCGCCTTCGCAGCGTTGCGGTAGGCCAGCACGCGATAGACCACCGTGCCGTCGAGCTCGTAGAGGTTCGCGAGCTCGTCGAAGGCTGCGGCGATCTCGGAGTTCTTCATCGTCACGGGACCCGGATTAGGGTACGCGCCGATGTCGGGAGCGTGGCTCGTCCTACCCACCTACAACGAGGCGGAGAACCTCGAGGCCGTCGTGCGCGCCGCGCTGCCCCAGCTGGCCGCCAGCGGGCTCGAGCACCATGTGCTGGTGGTCGACGACAACTCGCCCGACGGCACGGGCCGGGTCGCCGACCGGCTGTCGGCCGAGCACCCCGAGGTCGGAGTCCTGCACCGGGCGCACAAGCAGGGGATCGGGCCGGCTTACATGGCGGGCTTTACGCACGCGCTGGCCCAGGGCGCCGCGCTGCTCATGGAGATGGACTCCGACTTCTCCCACGACCCGGCAGACCTGCCGCGCCTGATCGCCGCCGCGCGGGACGCCGACCTGGTCCTGGGCTCGCGCTACGTGCCCGGGGGCGGGGTGACCGACTGGGGGTGGGGACGGCGGGTGGTCAGCCGCGGCGGCTCGCTCTACGCACGGCTGATCCTGGGGATCCCCGTGCACGACCTCACCGGCGGCTTCAAGTGCTTTCGCCGCTCCGTGCTGGAGCGCCTCGACCTGTCGCAGGTGGGCACGGACGGGTACGGGTTCCAGATCGAGGTGACCTACCGTGCCGTGCAGGCCGGCTTCCGGGTCCAGGAGGTCCCGATCGTCTTTCGCGACCGGCGCGTGGGCGCCTCGAAGATGTCGGCGCGGATCGCCGTCGAGGCCTTCTGGAAGGTCCCGGCGCTGCGGCTTCGCAGCCTGGGCCGGGGGCGGGTGGGGCCGAGGTGACGACGCTATACTTTGTAAAGCATTAGCCGAACCGGCACCATCGACGAAGGAGCCTCAGATGGCAGGAGCAGTCAGCGAAGTCTCCGACAACAACTTCCAGGCCGAGGTGATCGAGAGCGCCGAGCCCGTTCTCGTGGACTTCTGGGCGCCTTGGTGCGGACCGTGCCGAGTGGTGGGTCCCCACCTCGAGGAGCTCGCCGGCGAGCGTGACGACCTGCGGGTCGTGAAGCTCAACGTCGATGACAACCCCCAGACGGCGGCCAGCTACAACGTCATGACGATACCGACGCTGCTGCTGTTCAAGAACGGCGAGGTGGCGCACCAGATCGTGGGCGCCATGCCCAAGAACCGGCTGATCCAGGAGATCGAGCCGGCGCTCACGGCCTAGGAGCAGCCCAGCGGAGGCTTCGCGGCCCGGCCCCTGTGGGCCGGGCTGTCTGCGCCTCAGGTCTCCAGGCCGGCGCTAGGCCCGGGACACTGCGATCCGCAGGTCGCGCCCGTCGATCTGGGCCACATCGCCTTTCGCGGCGTTGTCTGCTCTTTCGGGCATGGATGCCTTCCCACGCTGCGCCATCAGCTGCAGCGAGGTGGCCAGCGTCTCGCCCGTCACGTAGACCTCGTGGGCGCGCACGGCTTCGAGCAGGCCGTCGTCGCCGCCCAGCGCGAGCGCGATGCGGTCCTCCACGTCCAGGCCGGCCTCCTTGCGCGCGTTCTGCACCGCATGGACCACCTCGCGGGCCAGGCCCTCCAGGCGCAGCTCGTCGTCGAGCACGGTGTCCAGCGCCACGGCGTGCGTTCCCGAGCGCTCCAGCTGGTAGCCCTCCAGCGGCTGTAGCACCATCTGCACGTCATCGGGTCCCAACGCGTGGTCGTGGCCGTCCACGTTGACGTGCACCTCTTCACCCTCGCGCAGCGTCCGGGCGGCGTGGGCGGCATCCAGGCCTCCCACCGCGGCGGCA
>JBPCNQ010000070.1:0-7874 GCA_051001095.1 Thermoleophilaceae bacterium | reverse complement strand
GTGGCCGGCGACATCCTCGATCCCGACACCGAGATCAAGGACAAGGCCCGCTCGGCGGTCGCCGCCGGCGCCTTCTACGGCAAGTGGCTGCCCCAGCTCGCCACGGGCAAGGGTCAGGATCCGCGCTCCTTCGAGGAGTTCGGCGATCTGGCCAAGCACATCCGCTTCGCCGAGCGCGGCTCGCGCAAGCTGGCCCGCTCGACCTTCTACGGGATGAGCCGCTGGCAGGCGGCGCTCGAGAAGCGCCAGGCCTGGCTGGGCCGGATCGTGGACATCGGCGCGGAGCTGTTCTCGATCTCCTCGGCCGTGGTCTACGCCAACACGCTGGCCCGGGAGCAGCCCGAGCGCGCCGCGGAGGTCCGCGAGCTGGCCGACCTGTTCTGCGTCCAGGCGCGCCGGCGGGCCGGCAACCTGTTCCGTGACCTGTGGGCCAACGACGACGACGAGAACCACGCGGCCGCGCTGAAGGTGCGCGACGGGCGCTACAAGCTGATCGAGGAGGGGATCCTCGATCCGTCGGGGGATGGACCGATGATCTCCGACCCGGGGGAGAACGAGACGGTCGGGGCCGACGCCTCGTAGGCGAGCGCCCAAGAGCGGATCGGACGATTGTGGTGGCCCCAGCCATCACAATCGTTCACGCAATGCACTGGATCGTCGACGCGATGAACGTGATCGGGACCCGTCCCGATGGGTGGTGGCGCGACCGCGACGCCGCCATGGCCAGGCTGGTCGACCGGCTGGAGCGCTTCTCGGCCGAGACCGGCGACGACGTGACCGTGGTGTTCGAGCGAAAGCCGCGACCCGCGCTGCGTTCGACCGTGATCGAGATCGCCCACGCCGCCAAGCGCGGTCCCGACGCCGCCGACTACGAGATCGTGAGGATCGTGGAGGCCCACGCGGCCCCCCGGACGCTGCAGGTTGTCACCTCGGACCGCTGGCTCGGCGACCGCGTCAGCGCGGCGGGCGCCACCGTCTTTCCGTCGTCGTCCTTCCGGGACCGCATCGAGTGAGGGCCTGGTTGCGGTTGCTCGTTCGATCGACGATCGGCTGCGCTCCTCCTGAGAACCTCGCTGCGGTGCTCGCCGATCGACGATCGGCTGCGCTCCTCCCGCAGGCCATCCTGCCCGCGGAGGACATCCTGCCGCGGCGTCCTGCCCGCTAGAGCCCGAGCTCGGACCCGTAGTGGTCCTTGTACTGCTGGCGTCGCTGCTTGACGTCGCGGACGTAGTCGCGCGTCTCCTTGAACGGCACGTCGTCCCCGGGGTCGAAGGAGTCCACGCCGCCCGCGCGGCGGATCCACGAGCTCACGTTGGTCTCGCCCGCGTTGTACGCGGCCACAGCGAGCGTGGCATCGCCGTCGTAGCGGCGCAGCAGATAACGCAGGTAGTAGGCGCCGTAGGAGATGTTCACCTGCGGCGTGGCCAGGTCCTCCTGGGTGAACGCCGAGCCCCCGGAGTCGCGCGCTATGAACCGTGCCGTCTCCGGGGTGATCTGCATCAGCCCGCGAGCCCCGGCGTGGGAGGTCTGATCGCGAAAGCGCGACTCCTCGTAGATCACCGCGGCGACCAGCGCGGGATCGAGGCCCTTCGCGGCGGCCTGCTGGCGGATGATGTCCTCGTGGCGCAGGGGGAGGGTGATCTCCGTGACGCTCTGGCCCAGCGGGCCCAGTCCGGCGATGCTGGCGGCGGCGAAGCCGCCCACGATGGCCGCCACCACGATCGCCAAGATGCGCCGCCGCCTCCGCCGGGCGCCTCGCCGCCCCGAGACCTGGCGCCGCGGGGCCGCGGGGCGCGACCGAGCGCGTGTCGTAGATGCCTGTGCCACTGAGCTACCCCTCCCCGATGGTGGCCTCGATGGTGGCAAGGACACGGGACAACTCTGCCTTCAACTCCTCCCGGGGGCCATCGTTGCGCACCGTGAAATCCGCTCGCTGCGACTTCTGCGCCTGGGTCAGTTGCCTACCCGTGCGGCCCTCGACCTCCTGGTGCCCGCGCGATCCGGCGCGCTCGGAGCGCACGCCCTCGTTGGTCACGATCGCGACGGTGTGGTCGTAGGCGGTCTCCATGCCGGCCTCGAACAGCAGCGGTACCTCGACCACGGCCGCCCGGGGTGGATCCTCGAGCGCGGCTAGCTCCTCCCGCCAGGCGCCCACCCGCTGGCGGACACGGGGCCAGAGCAGCCCCTCCAGCCACTCCCGGTCCTCGGCCGAGCCGAAAACGCGCGAGGCCATCTTGGTCCGGTCGAGCTTGCCGTCGGAGACCACGCCGGCACCGAGGCGCTTGGCGACCGCGTCGCGGACCTCGTCGGTGCCGAGGAGATCGTGCACGACCTCGTCCGAGGAGATGGTCGCCGCTCCCAGGTCACCCAGGGCTGCGAGCGCCGTCGACTTGCCGGAGGCAATGCCCCCGGTGAGACCTACGAAGGGAACCCGCGCGGCGGGCTCGGTCACCTAGGACTCGGGCTCGGGCTCGGGCTCGGCTTCGGGTTCATCGGGGGCCGCGGTCTCCGGGTGGTCGGGAGGGATGTCCTCCTCGATCGGCGCAGCATCCTCGATCGGCGCAGCATCCTCGACCGGCGCAACCTCCTCGACCGGCGCAACCTCCTCGACCGGCGCAACCTCCTCGACCGGCGCAGCCTCCTCGACCGGCGCAGCCTCCTCGACCGGCGCAGCCTCCTCGACCGGCGCAGCCTCCTCGACCGGCGCAGCGTCCGCGGCCTGCCGGGCGGCGGCCTCGGCCGCCTGGGCGTCCATCGCGGCCCGCAGGTCGACCAGACTGCTCACGCTCGGACCGGCGAACACGTCGTCGGACGGGCCCGGGTCGCGCACGGGACCGAGGTCTCCGCCGCCGGAGCCCTCGCTGCCGGGCGGGGGCTCGTTTCCGGCCACGCGCTTGACGCTCAGCGAAAGGCGGCGGCGCTCGGAGTCGATCTCCAGGATCTTGACCTTGACCTCGGCGCCCGGCTCGACAACCTCACGCGGATTCTCCACGTGGTGGTGGGCCAGCTCGGAGATGTGCACGAGGCCCTCGACGCCATCCATGATCTCAACGAACGCCCCGAAGGTGACCACCTTGGTGACCTTGCCCTCGAGCTCGTCGCCCAGGTTGTAGGTGTCGACGATCCGCTGCCACGGATCCTCCTGGGTCTGCTTGAGGCCCAGGGAGATGCGCTGGCGGTCGCGGTCGATGTCGAGCACCTTGACCGGCACCGTGTCCCCGATGGAGAGGATCTCCGAAGGGTGGTTCACGTGGCTCCAGGACAGCTCGGAGATGTGGATCAGGCCGTCGATCCCGTCCAGGTCCACGAACGCGCCGAAGTCGACGATGTTGGAGATCGCGCCCTCCACGACCTGTCCGGGCTGCAGGCGGTCCAGGATCTGCTGGCGGACCTCCTTGCGCTCCTCCTCGAGAACCGCGCGGCGCGACAGCACCACGTTGTTGCGGGACCGATTCAGCTCGATGACCTTGCACTCGATCTTGGTGGACATGAACTCGTCCAGGTTCTGGACCCGGCGGATGTCCACCAGCGAGGCGGGCAGGAAGCCACGCACGCCCAGGTCGATGATCAGGCCGCCCTTGACGACCTCGATGACCGTGCCCTCGACGGGCTCGCCGGACTCGGCGGCGGCCTCGATGCGGCGCCAGGCCTTCTCGAAGCGGGCGCGCTTCTTGGAGAGCAGCAGCCGTCCGTCCGGATCCTCCTTGGTGAGGACGAGGGCATCGACCTCCTCGCCGAGGTCGACCTCGTCGGCCGGGTCGACGGACTTCCGGATCGACAGCTCGTTGGCGAGGATGACTCCCTCGCTCTTGAAGCCGATGTCCACCAGGACCTCGTCCTGGTCGATCCGGACGACCTTGCCAGTGACGACGTCCCCCTCTTCGAAGGGAACGAGCGTGGCGTCGTAGTTGGGGACTATCTGGCCGTCGATCTCCAGCAGGAGGCCGTCGGAGCCCTCTACGGGCTTGGAGGTCGGAGTTGGCGTTGGGGTCTCGATCACGAACCCTGGAGGGTACACGCGCCGGTGCCCCAGCACCGTGCTCGGTACCCTGCTCTGGCGATGCCGAGACGTCAGACCAAGCGCGGAGGAGATCGCATCCCCCTCTCGGGCGAGTATGACGTCCTGATCTGCGGCGCCAGCTTCGCCGGCCTGGCGGTGGCTCGTGAGCTGGCCGGGGCCAGGCGCAGTGACGGCTCTCCCGCACGCGTGCTGATGATCGACCGCTACGACATCGGCGAGCGCCAGACATCGGCCTGCGGGATCCCCACGGTCTGGCTCGAGGCGCTCGGATTGATGGGCTCGCACCGCCAGACCTTCCACGAGCTGCGCGTCTCCACTCCGTTTGCGACCCACCGCTGGCAGCTGCCGTGGACCTTCTCCACCTTCGACTACGGCGAGCTGTGTGAGCTGCTGTTCGCCCAGGCCGACTGCGAGTTCGAGACCGCGAAGGTCGACGGGCGCAGCGGCTACACGATCCACACGGATCGCGGCGACCTGACGGCCCCGCTGATCGTCGACGCGCTGGGCTGGCGGCGCAACCTGGCCTCGGACGAGGGCTATCAACCCCCGGACGCCCCCCTGTCCCGCGGCCTGGAGGTACATCCCGACGGGGCCGACGACGACCTGGCCATCTGGATCGACCGCAAGATCGTCCCCGCGGGCTACGGCTGGAGCTTTCCGGCCGGAGAGGAGCTGCGGATCGGCGTCGGGTCCTTCGACCCCCGCTTCCACGTCAAGGACAACACGGTCAAGCTGGCTGAGGACCTCGGCTCGGACGCCGTGCGCTTCCAGGGCAACTGGATCCCCCACGAGCTTCGCGACGCGACCGAGGACGGCATCTTCTTCGCCGGCGACTCCGCCGGGCACTGCCTGCCGCTGACCGCGGAGGGCATCCGCACCGCGCTCTACTTCGGCCTGGCCTGCGGCCGCGAGCTGCGCCAGGTGGTCGCGGGGGGGCGCACCCGTGAGGAAGCGCTCGCGTCCTACCACGCCTTCAGCGCCGAGCACGAGTGGAAGTTCCGCTGGATGCTGCGGATGCAGCGCTGGGTTCCGCGGCTGCGCCCGCGCCCGCTGCGCGCGGTGGTGGCGCTCATGCGCCACCGGCGGCTCACGAACTGGACCTTTCGCCACTACCTGCTTATCGCCGCAGCCGACGACGTGGGACCCCCACCCGCACCGGCGACGGCACATCAGGAGAGTGCCGAGCGAGCGGCGGCCTAGCGGCAGGGCGATCCCACCTCTACTTCGCGTCGAGCCAGTTGCGCCCCGCGGCCACGTCGACCTCCAGCGGGGGATCCATCTCGAAGGCCCCGGCCATCTCACGGCGCACGATCTCCGAGGCCTCCTCCACCTCCGCCTCGGGCGCTTCGAACAGCAGCTCGTCGTGTATCTGGAGCACCATCCGGGTACCCAGCCCGGCCTCGCGCAGAGCCGCCCGGGCGCGCACCATCGCCACCTTGATGATGTCTGCGGCGGTGCCCTGGATGACCATGTTCACCGCTAGCCGCTCCCCCAGCGTGCGCGTCTGGTAGTTGCGGGCCCGCAGCTCGGGGATGCGCCGGATGCGACCGAACTCCGTGGCCACGAAGCCCTCGTCGGTGGCTTTGGCGATCGTGTCGTCGATGAACTTCTTCACGGCCGGGAACCGCTCCAGATAGGCGTCGATGAACTCCTGCGCCTCGCCCTGCTCGATCCCGAGCCGGTCGGCCAGCCCGTAGGCGGACAGGCCGTAGACGATCCCGTAGTTGACCATCTTGGCCTTTGACCGGGTCCCCGGATCCGGATAGGGCTGCGAAGGATTCGGCATCCCTGCCGAAACCTTCCCCCCACCCAGAATCTGCTCGGCCGTGGCGGTGTGCACGTCCTCACCCTTGATGAAGATGTCCTTGAGCACGTCCTCGCCGGCGATGTGGGCCAGCAGGCGCAGCTCCACCTGCGAGTAGTCGGCGCTGAGAAGCCGGTGGCCCTCCTCGGCCACGAAGCAGGCACGGATCTCGCGGCCGACCTCGGTGCGGATGGGGATGTTCTGCAGGTTGGGGTTGGTGGAGGACAGCCGCCCGGTGGCTGCGGCAGTCTGGTTGAAGGTGGTTCGCAGCCGCCCGTCCTCGCCGACCAGCAGCGGAAAGGCGTCCAGATATGTGGAGGCGAGCTTGGTGAGCTCCCGCCACGTCTCGATCTTGGGAATGATCTCGTTCTCGTCGCGGATGGCCTGGAGCACCCGGGCATCGGTGGAGAAGCCGGTCTTGCCGCGGCGCTTCCGGGAAAGGCCGAGCTTCTCGAACAGGACCGTGCCCAGCTGCTGGGGCGAGCCGATGGTGAACTCCTCGCCGGCCAGCTCCCAGATCTCGCGCTCGAGCTGCGCCGCCTGCCCGGTCACCCGCTTGGAGATCTCGCCGACCTTGGCCACGTCGAGCTTCACGCCCTCGCGCTCCATCTCCACCAGCACGTCGACCAGCGGCAGCTCGACCTCCTCGAACAGCCGCATCAGGTCAAGCTCCTCCAGCTCGGCGCGCTGTCGCTGGGCCAGCGCGCGCGTGAGCACGGCCTGCTCGGCCAGCGCGTCCTCGCCGCCCAGGATGCGCGCGCCCAGGCCGAGCTCCTCGGCGATGTCGCGCAGCGGGTAGCCGCGGCGGGCGGGGTCGAGCAGGTAGGCGGCCACCTCGGTGTCGTGCAGCAGAGGCGGGGCCCGGGAAGGGCCTCGTTGCGGTGCTCGCCGATCGGCGATCGTCTGCGCTCCTCTCGCTGGATCCTCCGAAGAGGCGAGCTCTTTCCAGTTGTGAGCCACCACCGGCTTGCCGTCCCAGCCCTGGAGCACCTCGTGCAACCCGCCGGGCGCCGCACCGGCCAGCACGTCCTCGCCACCGGCGTAGGCGGCGAAGCGCATCGGGCCCTCGTCTCCCAGGCCCGGCAGCCGGCCCTCCTCGGGCTCGGGCCGTTGGGCGGTCAGGACGGCCAGCTCGCCGGTCAGGTCGGCGAGCGCCGCGGGGTCGGACGGGCGCAGGCGGGCCACCACCTCGGCCGAGGCCTCGGGTCGCGGCGCTGCCGCCTCCTCGTCGCCCAGAGCCTCCTCAAGCCGTCGCAGCGGGTCGCGCAGCTCGTACTCGCGGAAGGTGTCGCGCAGGCGTGAGCGGTCAGGCTCGCGCAGCAGCGAGCCATCGAGGTCGACCTCCACCGGCACCTCACGCTGAGCTGTGGCCAGCTGCTTGGACAGTCGCGCGTCGTCGGCGTGGTTGACCAGGTTCTCCTTACGCTTGGCGCCCGAGATCTGGTCCACGCTGGCCAGGACCGTCTCCAGGTCACCGAACTGCTGCAGCAGCTGGGAGGCCGTCTTGTCGCCGATTCCCGGGACGCCGGGGATGTTGTCGGAGGTGTCGCCCTTCAGGCCGTAGAAGTCGGGAATCAGCTCGGGCGGGATGCCGTAGCGGTCGACCACGGCTTCGCGGTCGTAGAGCTTGGTGTCAGTGATGCCGCGGCCCGTGGCCATGACCCGCACGCCATCCTCGATCAGCTGGAACGCGTCGCGGTCGCCGGTGATCACAATGACCTCTATTCCCTGCTCCTTGGCCTTGCCGGCCAGGGTCGCGATCACGTCGTCGGCCTCATAGCCCTCGGAGCGGATGTTCGTGTAGCCGAAGGCATCGACCAGCGGCTCCATCGCGGGCCACTGCTCCTTGAGCAGGTCCGGGCGCGACGCGCGGCCCGCCTTGTAGTCCGCCGCCAGGTCCTTGCGCCCGGAGTGGCCGGCGTCCCAGACCACGATCGTGGGCTTCTGGCCGTACTCGGTCATCAGCTTGACCAGCATCGAGGCGAAGCCGAAGATCGCGTTGGTGGGAACCCCCCGCGAGGTGGCGATCGACTCCGGCAGCGCGAAGAA
>JBPCNQ010000069.1:0-2520 GCA_051001095.1 Thermoleophilaceae bacterium | reverse complement strand
TCTCCCTCGGGAATCGTCGGCAGGTTGGCGGGGTCGTAGAGCTGGTCCAGGGAGTCGAGCACCGATCGCGCCCACCCTCGGGCCGCCTCCGAGCGCCGCAGGTGGCCCTTGGTCGCCGTGGCCTCCGTGCCATTCTGCTGGTTAAGCAGGTATTCGGCCAGCTGTCCGCGCCATTCGTCGTCGACCGCCGCGGCGGAGACTGGGGAGAGGCGCACCAGCGCCTCGCGGGCCAGCTCGCGCACCCGCGAGACGGGGAGGCCCAGCATCGTCGCCAGCTGCTCGTACCGCTGGCTCTGCTTGAGAACCAGCTCGATGATCGCGCGCTGCTCCGCGGAGAGCTGGTCGAAGGTCGCCATGAGGAGGGAAAGATAGCCTGCGGGGCGTGACGGAACCGCCGCCAGCGCTCGCCCTGCCGCAGGGAACGCTCGACGACGTGCTCGGCTTCAGCTTCGGTCACGCCGACTCCGAGTCCGCCCGCGGGCACTTCGAGGTCACCGACCGGGTGCGCCAGCCCTTCGGAATCGTTCACGGCGGCGCCTATGCGGCTATGGCCGAGACGCTGGCCTCCGTCGCCACCTACATGCAGGTCAAGGACGAGGGCAACATCGCCGTGGGGCAGTCCAACCACACCAGCTTCCTGCGCCCCGTCTCGGAAGGGACGATCCGCGCCGAGGCCCGGCGCCGCCACCGGGGCCGCACCAGCTGGGTGTGGGAGGTCGACTTCACCGACGAGCAGGGTCGCCTGTGCGCGCTGACGCGGGTGACGATGGCCGTCCGGCCGGCTCCGTCCTGAGCTACTGGAGTGACCGCAGCCGCCGCTGGGGCCGGGCCACCTCGGTGCGGTAGCGGTTGGTGATCGGCAGCCGCCGGTCGCGACCGAAGGCCTTGGTGGAGACCCTGATCCCCGGAGGCGCCTGACGGCGCTTGTACTCGGCGCGGTCGACCATCCGGATGACCCGCTCCACGTCCTCCTCGGAGTAGCCCCGGGCCACGAGCTCCGCCGCGTCCAGGTCCTGCTCCACGTAGCCGGCCAGGATGGCGTCCAGGACCTCGTAGGGGGGGAGCGACTGGTCGTCGCGCTGCTCGTGGCGCAGCTCCGCCGAGGGCGGCCGGGTGATCACCTCGGACGGAACCAGCTCGCGATCCGCCTGCTCGTTGCGCCACTCCACCAGGCGGTAGACCAGCAACTTGAAGACGTCCTTGATCACGGCGAAGCCCCCCGCCATGTCCCAGTAGAGGGTGGCGTAGCCCACCGAGAGCTCCGACTTGTTGCCCGTGGTCAGCACGAGCCAGCCGAACTTGTTGGACAGGGCCATGACCAGGTTGCCGCGAATGCGGGCCTGCAGGTTCTCCTCGGCGATGTCGGGCTCGGTATCCGCAAAAGGGCCGGCCAGCAGCTGCTCGTAGACCTCCATGGCCGGTTCGATGGCGATCTCCACCACATCGGCGTCCAGGTTCTCGGCGATCCGGCGGGCGTCCGATTGCGTCGCGTCGGTCGAGTAGGTCGAGGGCATGATCACGCAAGTCACCCGGTCGGCCCCGAGGGCGTCGACCGCGATCAGGGTCACCAGCGCCGAGTCGATGCCCCCCGAGAGCCCGACCACCACCCGGTCGAAGCCGTTCTTGTCCGCATAGTCGCGCAGGCCGGTGCGCAGAGCCGCGTAGACCTCGGCCTCGGGCCCGAGCACGTCGGCCACGGCGCCGCCGATCTCCGCCTGCTCTGCGTGCACCTCGAATGCGCCCAGCGTCGCGACGGCGGCCAGAGTGCCGTCCTTGCGCGCGTCGCGGACGTCATCGCGGCGGCGGGTGTCTCGCAGCCGTGCGGCCGAGATCGCACCGGGATCGAGCGAGCAGACGGTGAGCGACTCCTCGAACTGGGGCGCCCGCGCTATGACCGTCCCGTCCTGGTCGATGGCCAGGCTGTGCCCGTCGAAGACCAGCTCGTCCTGGCCGCCGGCCTGGTTGCAGAAGAGAATCACGGTCTGGTTGTCCCGCGCCCGCTGGGTGAGCATGCGCTCGCGCTGAAGCCCCTTCTGGAGGTGGTAGGGCGAGGCCGAAAGATTCACGATCACAGAGGCGCCGGCGAGCGCCGCCGTGGTGGCCGGGGGCCCCGCCTGCCCGAGGTCCTCGCAGATGGTCACTCCGACCTTCGTGCCGTTCACCTCGATCAGGGCCGGGCGCTCGCCGGCCTGGAAGTAGCGGGCCTCGTCGAACACCCCGTAGTTGGGCAGGTTCATCTTGCGATAGACCCCGGCCACCCGGCCGTCGGCGAGCACGGCGGCCGCGTTGTACACGTCGTCGTCGGCCTCCGGGAAGCCGACGAGCGCCACGATGCCGCGCGCCTCGGCGGCCAGCTCGTCAAGAGCGTGCCTCGCGGCCACCAGGAAGTGCGTCTTGAGCAGTAGGTCCTCGGGCGGGTAGCCGGTGAGCGCCAGCTCGGGGAAGACGACCAGGTGGGCGTGCGCGTCGCGCGCCCGGGCGATCGCGTCGACGATCTTCTCCGCGTTACCTGTGATGTCG
>JBPCNQ010000068.1:0-6058 GCA_051001095.1 Thermoleophilaceae bacterium | reverse complement strand
GAGCTCAAGGTGCTGGCGGATGGCGTCGTCGAGGAGACCCATCGAGGCCAAAGCCTAGTTCACCCTCCCGCCGGCGTGCAGGTCCCCGCGCCTCTCGCTTTACATGAACTCTGCGAGATGGAGCTAGGCGGACTCGAACCGCCGGCCTCCTCGTTGCGAACGAGGCGCTCTTCCAGCTGAGCTATAGCCCCGCGAGCGCGTCATCCTAGCGGCAGGTGGAGCCGCCGCTGCCGTCTCCCCCGAGACGGCGCCAGAGCGTCTGGAGGCCGCGCTTCTCGTCATCGGACAGCTGATCTGTAAACCGGCGCCGTACGCCTTGAAGGTGAGTGATGCGCGCCTCGGCGAAGCGCGTGCGGCCCTCGTCGGTGATCACGGCGTTCAGTCCCCGGGCGTCACCGGGGCATGGCTCGCGGCACACCAGGCCGTCGCGCTCCAAGCGATCGACCAGGCGGGTCAGACCGCTGCGACTGAGCAGCACGGACTCCGCAAGCTCGGCCAGGCGCATCTCGCCGGCTGGGCTGTCGTTGAGGAAAAGGAGGACCTCGTAGGAGCTCAGGGGGAGCCCGTGGGCGGCGGCGAGCTCGGCGTCGAGCTCGCGCGAGAGCCGGGCGTGGGTCCGCAGGAATCCCCGCCAGGCGCCCAGCTCAAGCGGGTCGAGTCTTTCCCCGTCCCTACCGGTCCCCGAAGTCGTTGCCGGCACAAGTACCTCGCTGATATAGTTGCACGTGCAATTACTGTAGCTCACCGCCTGCCACCAGGAGGGCCATGAAGCTCGAGGGCATCCACCACATCACGGCCATCACCGCGGACGCTGCGCGCAACCTCGACTTCTACGCGCGGGTGATGGGATTGCGACTGGTCAAGAAGACGGTCAACCAGGACGACCCCACCGTCTACCACCTCTTCTACGCCGACGAGCAGGGCAGTCCGGGCGCCGACCTGACCTTCTTCGAGTACCCCGGGGCCCCCCGCGGACGCGCTGGTGACGGCATGGTCCACCGAATCGTGTGGCGCGTGGGGTCCGACGAGGCGCTGGACTTCTGGTCCCAGCGCCTGGCCGACGAGGGGGCGGAGGCGAGCCGCGATACCCAGGGGGGCACAGCCGGCCACGCTCTGCGCTTCGCCGACCCCGAGGGGCTGCAGCACGAGCTGCGGGAGCGAGTCCGGCGAGGAGCCGCTGATCGCCGACCACCCCGAGGTGCCGCGCGACCTGGCGCTCCAGGGCTTCGACGGCGTGCGCGCCTACGCGCCGGACCCCGAGGCCAGCCGTGGGCTGCTCGAGCATGGGCTGGGCTTCACGTCTCTGGACGAGGGGGAGTGGATGCTGCGCGGGGAGCAGCGGTCGGGCTGGCTCGCCTACGACGAGCCGCCGGTGAAGCGGGGACTTCCCTCCGCCGGCACCGTGCACCACGTGGCCTGGGCCTCGAACATCGACGACCACGAGCAGTGGCGGGAGCGGGCCGCCGAGCACGGCGCCCGGCCGACGCCCGTGATCGATCGCTTCTGGTTTCGCTCGGTCTACTTCCGCGAGCCCGGTGGCGCGCTCTTCGAGATCGCCACGATCGGTCCGGGCTTTGCCATCGACGAGGATCCCGGCCATCTGGGCGAGAAGCTCGTGCTGCCGGCGCGGTTCGAGCCGGCGCGAGAGCGAATCGAGGCCACGCTCAAGCCGCTGGAGAACCCGCGGAAGGTTTCAGCGGCCGCCGGATGGAGGGCGTCAGCGCCTGTCGAATAGGCGCTTGATCCGCTCCACGAGCACGGAGATGAACAGCTGAAGCCCATTGACCGGCTTGGACGGGGTGACGGCAGGGCGGGGGGAACCGGCGGCCTTGGGCGCGCAGGCGGCGAGCGGCACGGTGTCCCCGCGCACGGGTGCGCCGGACGGCCCGGGGGGGTCGTCCGGAGTCACTAGCTCCTGCGCGGTAGGCATGCTCTCGATCGTCTCGGTCAGGCAGGCCGAGAAGTCCTTGAGAAGCCGGTTGGAGATGTCCTT
This sequence comes from Thermoleophilaceae bacterium, assembly GCA_051001095.1. Lineage (GTDB taxonomy): Bacteria > Actinomycetota > Thermoleophilia > Solirubrobacterales > Thermoleophilaceae > JAAYBF01. The sequence goes on along the minus strand of JBPCNQ010000068.1, from coordinate 4,065 downwards.
GATCATGCCGCCCCGCCCGAAGCGGGCCAGGCGCCCGGTGATCGTGAAGTCGGTGTCCACGTCGACCCTGGTGGCCCCGCCGTCCTCGCTGAGCACGGACACGATCGTCGCCTTGGCGCCACCTTGGCCGCGCTTGTCCTGGCCGCTGGCCCTCATTGTCACGGTGCGGGAGGCCTCGTCCACGGACTCCATCTCCAGCTCGCCGCGGTACGCGGCGGTGGTGGGGCCGAGCTTGGCCGTGAAGTTGCCGCGGTACTTGCCGTCGTCGGAGGCGTCGGTGATCTCGGCGCCCGGCAGGCAGGGCGCCACCCGCTGGACGTCTATCAGCGCCTCCCACACGCGGTCGGCGGGGGCTTGCACGCAAAAGGACTGCTCGAGCTTCATCGTCTGGTCTCCGCCCGCCGCAGACCGGCCAGCTGACCGGGGGTGTCCACGTCTTCGCCGCCGCCGAGGTCGTCGCACGCGACCTCGCGCACTCCGCGCGTGATCACGTTGCGCGCGCCCACGTCTCCGGTCACGTCGCGCAGCGCGGGAATCTGGGCGCGCTCCAGGACCACGGGATGCCCCGGCCGGCCATCGTAGGTGGCGCGCACCGCCCCGACGTGCCCGCCACGCGCCGCCAGCACTCGGCGCACGGCATCGGGCGACAGGCCGGGCTGGTCACCCAGGGTGACCACCACGGCCTCGGCGTCCTGCACGGCGGCCAGGCCCGACGCCAGTGACGCCGACTGCCCTTGCGCCCAGCGCTCGCACAGCACCGGCTCGGCGCCGTGGAGGACCACCGCGTCCAGGATCTGGTCGGCTTCGGCCCCCAGGACGACCACGACCCGGTCGAGACCCGCCTGAGACATCGCCTCGGGCACGTGCTCGAGCAGCGGCCGGCCGTGGAGCTCTGCCAGCTGCTTGGGGGCGCCGAAGCGAGAGGCCCGGCCCGCGGCCAGCACGCACCCGGCGATCACACCCCCGCCCCTCGCGAAGCAGCCGGCTCGGCCGACTGCGCACGCTCCCCGACGTCGTGTATCCGTCCGCCCTGCTTTTCGCGCAGGCGCCCACCGGCGCGGCCGTTTCGCACGGCAACCACCTCGGCCATGATCGACAGCGCGGTCTCCTCCGGGCCGGCGGCCCCCAGGTCGAGCCCGATCGGTGCAGAAAGCCGGTCCAGCGCGTCCTCCTCCAGGCCGAGCGCGAGCAGCCGCTCCCGGCGGGCCTCCTGGGCCCGGCGGCTGCCCATGGCACCGACGTAGGCGGCGTCTGAGCGCAGCGCGATTCCCAGAGCGGCGTCGTCGAGCTTGGGATCGTGGGTCAGCACGGCGACGTAGGTGGCCCGGTCGATGCCGCCGATCGCCTCGAAGGCCTCCCCGGGCCATGCGGTCACCACCTGCTCGGCCCCCGGAAAGCGCGCGGGGGTGGCGAACTGCGACCGCGGGTCACACACGTAGGGCCGCCACCCCGCGGCCCGCGCCAGGCGGCACAGAGCCGCCGTGTAGTCCACCGCGCCGAACACCACCAACCGGGGCGCCGGATAGGTGGCGTCCACGAACAGGGAGGCACCCTGCACCTCGCGCATCTCGGAGCGCTCGGCCCACATCAGCTCGCGTCCGGCCTCCGCGCCGGCGCGGTCCAGCTCCGGGGTGCCCAGACCGCCCGACTGCGTGCCGTCGTCGCGGACCAGGAGCTTGTCCCCCAGGCCTTCGCCGGCGACCACCGCGACGACGGCGCCGCGCCGCTGCGTGGCCACCAGCCGCGCGAACTCGGCCGCCGGCTTCACTGAGATCCTCGGTGCGCTGCCGGTCCGAGTGTGCTCCTCCCGCTCGACGTGCTCCTCGACCCACACGTCTATCTCGCCCCCGCACGGAAGGCCGACGTCCCACGCCTCGGAATCGGCGATCCCGAAGTGCATCAGGCTCGGGCCCCCGCCGGCCAGCACCCGGCCGGCGGCCTCGACCACCGCTCCCTCCACGCAGCCGCCGGACACGGCCCCAGAGACCTCGCCCGAGCCGTTGACGGCCATCTTGGCGCCGGGCGGGCGCGGCGCCGATCGCTTCACGCCCACGACCGTGGCCACCGCCACGCGTTCGCCACGCCGCTTCCACGCCTGCACGTCTGCGACCACATCCTTCACAGCCTTCCTCCTTGCATCAGCTCGGCCAGCTCCTCCAGTGAAGCGATCGTGTTCCCGGACAGGAAGCGATCCACGTGCGGGAGCGCGGCCACCATCCCCCGGACGAGGGGCTCGTAGTCCGTCGAGGCCTTCAACGGGTTGAGCCAGACCAGCGCGTGGGCGGTGCGCGACAGACGCGCCATCTCGGACGCGAGCACGTCGGGCTCGCCGCGGTCCCAGCCGTCGGAGAGCACCACAACCACGGCGCCCCGGCCCACCCGCCGGCCGTGCTCGCGATTCAACGTGGCCAGGGCCTCGCCGATCCGCGTGCCGCCCGACCAGTCGGCCATGGCCTGCGCCGCCCGGTCCAGGGCCCGCTCGGGGTCACGGCCGGCCAGCTGTCCGGTGACCCGGGTCAGGCGCGTGCCGAAGGTGAAGGCCTCGACGCGGCGGCGGGCGGCCACGCAGGCCTGCATGTACATGAGCAGCATCCGCGCGTAGGGCTCCATCGAGCCCGACACGTCGCAGACCAGGACCACCGGCCGTGGCCGCTCGCGGGGCTCGCGCCAGTGGCGCTCGACCGGCTCCCCACCGTGGCGCAGGGATGCGCGTACGGTGGCCCGCAGGTCGGGGCGGCTGCCCCTGGGCGCAGGGCCCCTTCGATGCGAGGCACGCGTGCGGCGGCTTCTCCGAACGGGGCCGCGCGCGGCCAGCCGGCGCATGACCCCGCGCGCCATCCGCCGGTCGGCGGCGGTGAACGCGGCGAAGTCCTTGTTGCGCAGCATCTCCACGTCCGACCAGGCGGCGGGGACGACCTGGCTCTCCTCGATCGCATCCGGTGGAGGCACCCGCCGCTGCGGGGGGACGGCCACCGACGGCAGCACCAGGGCGGCGATCTCGTCGAGCACCTCGGGCTGCTCGGGGTACTCCGCGCGTCCAGCGAACACCTCGACGAAGGCGGCGTCGAAGACTTCGAGGTCCTCCCGCCGAGAGCACAGCACGGAGCGCAGCGCGAGATACGAATCCCCTCGATCGGCGGCATCGACCGCGGCGAGCGCACGATGGGCGGCCAGCAGCTCGCCCACCCCGACACGGACGCCGCCGGCACGAAGCGAAGCGCCCAGGAGGATCAGCTTGGTAGTCACCCCGAGTCCGGTGCGGGCGCCCGGTGCCTCAGACACCCGAGAGAACCTCCTGGGCCCGCACCGCCTCTATGTCCTCCCTGACCTTGAGCACCGCGCCGAGCGTCTCCTCCAGCGACGCCCCTTCCAGCGCCAGCAGCGCCCGCGCCCAGGAGATGGTCTCGCCCACCCCCGGCAGCTTGTACAGCTCCTCCTCGCGCAGGCGGGCCACCGCCGTACAGACCCGCTCGGCCACCTCGTCGGCCACCCCGGGCAGACGCGCCCGCACGATCTCTGCCTCGCGTCCGCGGTCGGGGTAGTCGATCCAGTGGTAGAGGCAGCGGCGCTTGAGCGCGTCGTGCAGCTCACGCGTGCGATTGGAGGTGAGCACCACCAGCGGCCGGGTGACGGCGGTGACCGTGCCCAGCTCGGGGATCGACACCGCGAAGTCCGACAGCAGCTCGAGCAGAAAGGCCTCGAACTCGTCGTCGGCCCGGTCGACCTCGTCGATCAGCAGCACGGCCGGCCCATCGTGCTCCAACGCCTCCAGCAGGGGCCGGCGAAGCAGGTAGTCGCGCGTGAACAGGCCGCCGGGATCCACCCCGCCCTCGGCCGCCCTGATCGCCAGCAGCTGGCGCGGATAGTCCCAGTCATACAGGGCGTGGTGCAGGTCGATGCCCTCGTGGCACTGGAGCCGGAACAGCTTCGCGTCGGTCGCCTGGGCGAGCGCCCGCGCCACCTCGGTCTTTCCCACCCCGGCCTCGCCCTCCAGCAGCAGGGGCTGCTCCAGCGCGCCGGCCAGCCACACCGATGTGCAGAGCGCCCGGTCGGCCAGGTAGCCCT
>JBPCNQ010000067.1:0-7943 GCA_051001095.1 Thermoleophilaceae bacterium | reverse complement strand
TGGTGGGCCACGGCCATCGGCGTGTCGCCCGCGCGCGCCTTTTGCCCACTGAGCGCCTCGAAGGCCACCGCGGCCAGCGAGTAGACGTCCGCGGCCTGGCCCACCTCTCCGCCCTCCAGCTGCTCGGGCGCCATGTAGGCGGCTGTGCCCAGCACCGTCCCGCTTGCCGTGATCTGGGTGTGCTCGGCGGCGATCGCGATGCCCAGGTCCGCCAGCTTGGCGGTGCCGTCTCGGCGCAGCAGGATGTTCGCCGGCTTGACGTCGCGATGCACCACACCTTGGGCGTGGGCGTGATCGAGCGCGCCGGCGATTTCCTCGACGATCGAGGCCGCCCGCGACTCCTTCATCGGCCCGGCCTTGAGCTCCTCGGCCAGAGTCGAGCCCTCCACGTACTCCATGACGATCAGCACCGACTCGCCGTCGGTGTCGACATCGAACACCGACACCAGGTTCGCGTGGTTCAGCGAAGCCCCGATCCGGGCCTCGCGCTGAAATCGGCGCGCCATCTCCTCGGGGCTGTGGGCGTGCAGGCGCTTGACCGCCACCCGCCGGCCCAGACGTTCGTCCTCGGCCAAGAAGACGCGGGCCATCCCGCCCGTGCCGATCAGGCGAAGCGGCCGGTACCGGCCGGCCAGAAGCTCTTGGGCAGGCATCGCCCCCACAGGCTAGGCGGTGAGGCGGGCGGCGTCACCACCCCGGAGAAGGACACCGCGACCCGCTCGGTGGCTATGGTCCCCGGCCGACTGATGAGTCAACCAACCCCCAACATACGCCTCGGCATCGCGGGAAGCGGGGCCATAGCGATCGGCCTGGCGAAGGCGGCGGGCCCGCACGTCGATACCGTCCTGAGGGCCCGGAGCGAGCCATCGGCCGAGCGTGCGCGCTCCCGCCTGGACGACTCGGTGCGCGTGGTGACCGAGGTCTCCGAGTTCGGAGACCGCACGTTCGGGGGGGAGGCGATCGCCGAGGACCACGACGCCAAGGTCGCCCTCTTCAGGCAACTGGAGGGCGACGTGGCCAAGGAGGCCGTGCTGTCCACCACGACCTCCTCGTTGAGCGTGACCAGGCTGGCGGAGGAGATCGGCCACCCCACCCGCTTCGCGGGGCTTCACGTCTTCAACCCGGTGCACAAGATGGACCTGGTGGAGCTGGCCTTCCCGGAGGCGGCCGACGAGCACACCCGCACCGCCTCGGTCGATCTGTGCGAGGCGATCGGCAAGACGGTGGTCGAGGTGCCCGACGTGCCGGGCTTCGTCGTGAACCGCCTGCTCTTTCCCTTCGCCTTCCACGCGGTGCGCCTGGCTGAGGAGACCGGGCTGGAGCCGGCGGCGGTGGACTCCTGCATGCAGCTCGGCGCGGGTCATCCCATGGGTCCGCTGGCGCTGCTGGACTTCGTGGGCCTGGACGTCTCGGCGGCGATCGGCGAGCAGATCGGCTCCGACGTCCCGCAGCGGCTGAGGGACCTGATCGACCAGGGCAAGCTCGGACGCAAGAGCGGGGCCGGCTTCTACGATTACCCCTAGGCGCTCAGGCCCCTTCGGTGGCCTCCCGGGGCTCGGGCTCGGGCTCTGCGGCGGGGTCGAAGGAGCCGTCTCCGTGGTTGCGGATTCGCACCGCCTCTATGCGGTTCTCCCTGACCGACTCCACTCGTAGCGAATAGCCATTGGAGCGCACCATGTCCCCGCGCTTGGGCAAGCGCCCCAGCTCGCCGAACACGAACCCGCCCACCGAGTTGAAGGCCTCCGACTCGTGCGGCAGGTCCAGGCCATAGTCGATCAGGTCGGTGATCGGCACGTGCCCGCGCACCCACCAGTCGCCGTTGCCCAGCCGCCGCACGCCGGCCACCGCGGGGTCGGTCTCGTCGGCGATCTCGCCGACGACCTCCTCGACGATGTCCTCGACGGACACGATCCCGGCGGTGCGTCCGTACTCGTCCACCACGACCGCCACCGACGCGCGCTCGCGCTGGAGGTCGGCCAGCAGGTCGTCCAGCGGCTTGGTCTCGGGCACGATCAGCGCGTCCTTGACGCTCGACTCGATCGAAGCCTCCGGGCCCTCGTTCATCAGCCGCCGCGCCAGCGAGTTGTTGTGCACCACCCCGCGGATGCGGTCGGTGTGGCCGTCCTCGGTCACCACGAGGCGGGTGTGTCCGGAGTCCACGCAGCGACGCAGGGCGGCCTCAGCGCTCTCGGCCACGTCGACGGTGACGACCGCCGGAATCGGGGTCATGACCTGGCGGGCCTGCTGCTCGTGAAGGTGAAAGACGCCGGAGAGCATCCCCGCCTCGCCGGCGTCGATCTTCCCGCCCCGCGAGCTCTGGGCGATGATCATCTTCAGGTCCTCGGGGTTCGACGCCTCGTCGAACTCGGCCTGGGGATTCACGCCGATCGCGCGCAGCATGGCGTTGGAGGCGGTGTTGAGCGCCCAGATGAAGGGCCGGAAGGCCACCCGGAACAGCTGCAGCGGCCGCGACACCCACCGCGCCGTTGCCTCCGCGTGGGTGATGGAGTAGATCTTGGGGACCTGCTCTCCCACCGTGATGTGCAGGGCCGTGACGACCAGGTAGGCCGCCACGAACGCCAGCGCGGCGGCCACCCCGTGTCCGATGACGTTGCCCAGAGGCTTCTCCAGCAGGGTGGCCACGGCGGGCTCGCCCATGAAGCCGATCCCGATCGAGGCCATGGTGATCCCCAGCTGGCAGGCCGACAGGTACTCATCGATGCGGTCGACCTGCACCGCGGCCAGGCCGGCCCCGTGCACCCCCTCCCCATCCATCTGCTCCAGGCGCGTCTGGCGCGCCCGCACCAGCCCGAACTCCGCGGCCACGAAGAAGCCGTTTATGCCCACGAGCACCACGACACCCGCAAGCAGCAGCAGGTGGGTCATCGCGCTGCTCGCGGCGCGGCCAACAGGCCCGGTGAGGGCCTACTTCGAGAAGGTTCGCCGTCGCTCATCCGAGGGACGGTAGGACGCTAGCAGGAAGGACGCCCACGACGGACAGGATGCTTCGGGCGGACAGGACATCCATGTCCTGTCCGTAGACGGCGCAGATCCTTGGCCGGTCGGATACGGCGCAGATCCTTGGCTTGTCGGATACGGCCGTGGCCAGTTGGATCAGGACAGGTCGTCGATGCGCTGCGCAAGATCGAAGTCGGCCCCGGTCAGCCCGCCCTCGGAATGCGTGGTGAGCGTCACCGTGACGGTGTCCCAGGAGATGGCCAGATCCGGGTGGTGACCCATCTCCTCCGCGATCGGTGCGACGTCGTTCACGAGCCCCACCGAGCCCATGAAGTCGCCCCTCTCGAAGTCCTTGGTGATCGTCTCTCCCTCCCGCGACCATCCCTCCAGCTCCTCGAGCCTGCGGTCGATATCTCCTGCGCTCAGACGTGCCATCGTTACCTCCATGCGAATCGCTTCCCTGGTGCCCTCGTCGACCGAGATGCTGTTCGAGCTCGGGCTTGGCGACGACATCGTCGCAGTCACCCACGAATGCGACTACCCGCCCGGGGCGTCTGACCTACCTCACGTGACCCGCAGCGTGATCGGCGAGGGCCTGTCGGCTCGGGAGATCGACCAGGCCGTGCGGGCGCGGACGGGCCGGGGCGAGGCGCTGTACGAGCTGGACGAGGAGCAGCTTCACCGCCTCGATCCCGAGCTGATCGTCACCCAGGCGGTGTGCGCGGTCTGCGCCGTCTCCTTCGACGACGTGAAGGCGGCGGCCGGGCGCCTTGACTCTGAGCCCGACGTGATCTCCCTGGACCCAACGACGCTGGGAGAGGTGCTGGCCGACATCCCGCGCCTCGCGGAGGCCGCGGGCGCGCAGGACGAAGGCGAGCAGCTCGTGGAGCTGGCCGCCGAGCGGATCGACGCCGTGCGCCAAGCCGTGGGCTCAGCCGATCCCGTGGCGGTGGCCGCGCTGGAGTGGCTGGACCCGGTGTTCGCAGCCGGCCACTGGGTGCCCCAGATGATCGAGATGGCCGGCGGCATGGACGTGCTGGGCATGGGTGGCGAGAAGTCGCGCGAGGTCGAATGGGCCGAAGTGGAGGCCGCAGCGCCGGAGGTGGTGGTCTCCATGCCCTGTGGCTATGACGCCGAGCGCGCGACCCGGGAGACGCTGGCCCACGGCGGGCGGCTCGCCGCGATGGGCGTTCGCGTGGCGGCGGTGGACGCCTCCTCCTACTTCTCCCGTCCCGGCCCCCGGCTGGTGGACGGGATCGAGCTGCTGGCCCACCTGCTCCACCCGGGCCTGGTGCCCGAGCCGCCCGAGGGACGGTTCGCCTGGCTGGAACCGGCCCGCTCGGGCTCACCCGCCTAGCGAGGTGGCAGGGGGAGGCGCCCGGGGGCCGCGGACGGTGCTGCTGCTTCACTCCTCGGCCGGCCTCTACGGCGCCGACGTGCAGCTTCTGGCCATCGTGCGCCGCCTCGACCCGGGCCGGTGGCGCGCCGTCTGCGTGGTCCCCGAGCGCGGTCGTCTGGCTCCCCTGCTGGAGCAGGCCGGCGCCGAGGTCGTGGTGCACCCGCTGGCGGTGCTGCGGCGCTCACTGGCGGGCCCGGCGGGCGCCGTGGCGCTCGGGCGGGCGCTGGGCCGTGACGTGCGCCGGCTGGCTCCCCTGGCGCGTGACCGCGGCGTGTCGCTGGTGCACGACAACACCTCGGTGGTGCTGTCCGGCGGCGCAGTGGCCCGGCGGGCGAAGGCCGCCCACACGATTCACGTGCGCGAGATCTACGCGTCGGCCGGCGGCCGGGCCGCGCAGGGTCTGTGGCCACTGATGCGCCGGCGCCTCCTGGCCGCCGACGGGCTGGCCTGCATCTCGGAGGCCGTGGCCGGGCAGTTCGGCGGGTCGCCCAAGGCGCGACTGGTCCGGGACGGCCTGGTCCGCGCGCCCCACCCGGGGGGCCGGGCGCCGGCTCGAGCCACGCTGGGCCTGGATCCCGAGGCCTTCACGGTGGCGCTGGTGGGCCGGATCAGCGACTGGAAGGGACAGGACGTTCTGGCCCGGGCACTGGCCGAACCGGCCCTGGCCGAGATCGCCGCGCTCGGCGTGGTGGCCGGCGATGCCGTTGCCGGCACGAACGAGGAGCAGCGCCTGGACGCGCTGGCCGCGCAGCTCGGGGTGGCCGGTCGCCTGCGGCGGCTGGGCTTTCGCGACGATGTCGACGTGGTGCTGGGCGCCGCCGACGTGCTGGTCGTGCCCTCCACGCGGCCCGAGCCTCTGGGGCTGGTGGCGCTCGAGGCCGCGGCCGCCGGCCTGCCGGTGGTGGCCTCGGCCCACGGCGGGATCACCGAGGCGGTGATCGACGGGGAGACCGGGACGCTGGTCGCGCCGGGCGACCCGCGGGCGCTGGCGGTCGCGCTTCGCGCCCTGGCCGACGAGCCCCGGCGGCGCACCCAGATGGGACGCAGGGGCCAGGCCGTGGTGGCGGAGCGCTTCGACGCCGACTGGATGGTCCTCGAGCTCGAGCAGCTCTGGGAGCGGGCGCTACGCGGTCGCTGAGGCGGACACGGCGATGGAGCCGATCACCGCCGCCACGCCGATCGCCCCGGCCAGCAGCGTGGGCACCAGGTCGGGCACCTTGACCCGCTCGCGCAGATCGAACATGACAAAGGCGACGAGCGCGCCACCTATCAGCCCGCCGATGTGGCCGCCGATCGAGATGTTGGGGATGGTGAAGGTGATCAGCAGGTTAAGGCCGATCCACAGGCCCAGCCCGCTCTCCATCGGGTTGATCCCGCGGTTTCGCATGACCACCACCGCCGCACCCATGAGCCCGAAGACCCCCACGGAAGCACCCGCGGTGAAGTCGCCCTCTTGACTGATCAGAAGTGCGCCGAAGGAGCCGGCGAGTATGGACACCAGGTAGATCGCGCCGAACCGCACGCGCCCGACCGCGGGCTCGAGCATCCCACCGAGCACGTACAGCGCGAACATGTTGAACAGCAGGTGCAGGAACACCGACGATCCGGTGCCCGAGCCGTGGATGAAGCCCGACGTGACCAGCCGCCAGTACTCGCCGTGGGCCACCCCGATCGTGGATCCGTCCGGCAGCCTGCCCGAGGAGATCAGGGCACCGTGCTCATAGATCGGGCTTCGGCCGAAGTCACCGGCCCCCCCCAGGACCAGTCCCAGCGCCACGATCACGTTGATCGCGATCAGCGCATAGGTCAGCGTGGGGCCGCCCGAGGAGCCCACGCTGCGGACCTTTGTCTTCTGGTGCGCGCACTCGGGACAGCGCATGCCCACCGACGTCGAGGTCATGCAGTCGGGACAGATCGGGCGGCCGCAGTTCGAGCAGGACACGCCGGTCTCGCGCTCCGGATGGCGGTAGCAGGTCTCCATTATCCGGACCGGAGGGTAGTTGGCCGGTTGGTGGTGCTCAGAGCTTGACGGTCAATACGGGCTTGCGGGTGGGCGAGCGCGCCCCGCCTGCCGCCTCGCGCGTGACCACCACGGCGTCCGCGTCGTCGAGCTTTCCGTCGACCGCGGTCAGCCCGTTGCCGTCCTGGCCCACGTTGAAGAGCGCCTTGGGAATCGTCTCACCGTTGCGCTGCAGCCACACCTGGTAGGTCTCGTCGCCCGGCAGGCTCGCCATGCCGTGCACGCGCAGCGTGCCGCCGGCGTCGGCGCTCTTTCCGGCGACCACCAGGTTGCCGCTGCCGCTGGCCATGCGGGACTTGTCGAACTGCGCGGTCAGCACGCGCTCGCCACGGCCGTTGTGGTCCACCACCCGACTGAGGCCAAAGCCGCCGAGAAGGCCCACGAAGAGGATCGCGGCGGCGCTGATCGAGATGGCGCGGAGGCGCAATCTGCCCGCCCGGGCAAAACGCCCCCGCAGACGGGCGAGCAGGCCCGGGCGATCGGCCGCCTCGTCGAGGTCGGAGCGCACCACGTCCATCACCGCGGCCCTCAGGCTCGGGGGTGCGGACACCGGCGTGACCGAACGGGGCAGCACATCGACTGCGCGCTGGAGGCGATCGACGTCGTCCTGGCAGAGGTGGCACTCCAGCAGGTGGCGCACGAAGCGCGTCTGCTCCTCCTCCGACAGGGCTCCCAGCACGTAGGCCCCGCTGTCCTGCTCGTAGATCTCGTGGCGCTCGATGCTCATGCGGACTCTCCCACCACGGTGCGCCGCAGCTTGTCAAGGCCGAGGCGCATACGGCCCTTGACCGTGCCGATCGGCATCTCCAGCTGGTCTGCGATCTGGCTGTGGGAGAAGCCGCCGAAGTAGGCGAGCTCGATCACGCGGATCTGCTCGGAGGGAAGCTCGTCGATCGCGGCGCGCACGGTGCGAGCCTCCTCGCGGCGGGCGGCTTCGACGTCGGTCTGCTCCGGGGCCTCGAAGCGCTCCTCGATCCCCTCGGCGCTGGCCCGGCGCTTGTCGTGGACGGTGTTGCGTCGCAGCGCGTCGATGGCGCGGTGGTGCACGATTCCCAGCACCCACGTCCGCACGCTGCCGCGGTCGGACTGGTAGCGCAGCCGGCTGCGCCAGATCGACACGAAGGCCTCCTGCGACACGTCCTCAGCGACGGTCCGATTGCCGACCATCCGGGAGGCCAGGGAGAAGGCGGGACCGCAATGGCGGTCATAGAAGAGCTCGAAGGCCCGCGGATCTCCCTCCTGCACGAGGTGCATAATCTCCTCGTCGGCGAGGTTGGAGAGGTCTTGGGTGGGCGTCACGCGTAGGTGCTTCGCAGGCCGAGGCGGCGTCGGATCAGGTTCCGGAGACGTGGCGCGTTGCGGCTCGCCTTCTCCCGGCTCGGTCAACGGCTCATCCGGCCACGGAGATCGGAGGAGACCCCCTTCATGCCGTGCTGGAACGACCGCAGCGGCCCACTGCCCCGTTTTCTGCGACGCTGGCGTGCGCTGAGCACCACGAGGCCGCCCGCGGCCACGCCCCCCGCAACCACGGCGGCCACCGTCGGGCCCCAGTTGCGCGGGTCGCGC